>CALATR010000454.1 GCA_937891875.1 uncultured Pseudomonadota bacterium
CCCTCGTCGCCGCCGTCCTGACCGTCGCCGTCGCCTGCCAGGATGCCGGTGCAGGCAAGCCCACCACCAAGGCCCCCGAGCCCGGCGCGTCCACCCAGCCCGCCGTCGCCCGCGACATGCTCCGCCACGACGAGATCGCCGAGAAGTCCAGGGCAGCCCTGATCTCTGGCGACCTGGAGGCCTTCCGCCTGGGCATGGAGATCGCCGCGGTCCAGCCCCTCCCCGGCGCCCTCGCCGAGCACGCCAGCACCTTCGTCGCCCGCGCCCGGGTCGGCGCCGAGGCGAAGGACCTGGGCGCAGCCGCGGCGGCCCTGGGCCAGGTCGGCGCCGCCTGCGGCACGTGTCACCTCGCACGCCCAGGCGAGCGATACCCCGCGTCCGGCTTCGAGGAGGGCGATGACTCCCTGCTGGACCGCATGCAGCGCCACTGGTGGGCGACCGACGCCCTGTGGCAGGGCCTGGTCACCCCCAACGACACCGCCTGGACCACCGGCGCCACCACCCTCGCCGACCGCTCCCTGACCCGGGTCTCCGGCTTCCCCGACACCCCCGAGGCCAAGGCCCGCGCCGAGGCCCTGCAGGCGGCCGCCCGCACGGCGATGCAGGCCACGACCCCCGACACCCGCGGCGAGGCCTTCGGCGCGATCGTGGCGACGTGTGCGGATTGCCACACGGCGCTGGGGCGGGGGCCGGTGGTGAGCGAGCCGTAGGAAGGGGTCTGGCGAGCAGCGGGGCGCTGTGAGCAGGTGCTGCGCTGGCGAGGAGTCGCGTTGCCGCGTGCAGGGGAGTGGGGGGCCGGTCCCCAGTCTCCAGTCTCCAGTCTCCAGTCCTACATCAGCCGGGCACCGCGTATGGCTGCGGTGCACTCCGTAAGACCTCCGCCCGCCTACCCGCCGCGCCCCTCTACAACGGCCACGGCGGATACCCCTGCACCGCCCACGTCAGCGCCCACCCCGCCAGCACCAGCCCGAACACCCCCAGGCCGATCCGCGACAGCACCCACGCCACGTGCCTCGTGTCGCGTGACCTCGCGTGCGAGAATGCGCTCGGAAAGCCGCTCTTGCCGGTGCGTTCCCGCCAGGCCAGCACCTGCAGGTCCTCGGGCAGGTCGTGCTCCAGGTCGCGGGCGACCTCGCGGGTGAGGTGGAGCAACAGGAGGGTGCGCAGGGCGTCGGGGTCGGTGACGCCGAGGGCCTGTACGCTGCCGACCCAGACCGTGATCGCCGACCAGGACAGGCCGCGCTCGCGGACGCGGGTCAGGCTCGCCACCCGGGGCTGGCCGTCGCCGTCGAGCCGGGTGCGGAGGTCCAGGCGCAGGCGCAGGCGATCGCGGATGGTGCCGGCCCGGGAGCGCGCGCCGAAGCCCGGTCGTCCCTGCTGCTGCACCAGGTCGAGGATCCGCACCTGGTCGAGATCGTCGATGAGCTTCCAGACCAGCTCTGCGCCCAGGCCGCGCTCGTAGCGGGCGAGGTAGGCGGGGAGCACCGCCTCGAAGACCACGCGGGCCACCTCCTCGACCGCGTCGCGGACCCGGTAGGCGGCCTCCCGCGCGGCCGACACGTCGCCGGGGGTCAGGGTGGGCGCGTGGCGCTCACGATCGTAGCGGGCGCGGCGCTGGGGGTCGGACAGCAGCGACCAGGCCGCCGCCGCGTCCTTGAAGCGGCGCTCCTTGTCCTCGTCGCCGGGGTGGCGATCGGGATGGGTCTGCAGGGCGATCGCCCGCCACGCGCGCCGGATGTCCGCCAGGCTCGCATCCGGGGCGACCCCCAGCGTGGCGTAGGGGTCGGACATGGCGCCTTCGTAGGGACCCCGGGCGGCCCGGCAAGTGGGGGGAGCGACACGTAGTCGAGTCGAACGCTACGCGAACCTCACCCAGGCAGCGCACCCCAGGGGTTCGCGGGCTCCGGCTCCGGCTCCGGCTCCGGCGTCGGGGCGGGGGTCGCGGCCGGCTCGGGCTCAGGCTCGGGCTCGACGGCGGGCGTCGGGGCCGCGGTCGCTGCCGGCTCGGGCTCGGGCTCGACGGCGGGCGTCGGGGGCGCGGTCGCGGCCGGCTCGGGCTCGACGGCGGGCTTCGGGGGCGGAGGGGTGACGCTGGCGGGGGGCTGGGTGCGGACCGAGGCGGCGGGCGGCACGCGGGACGGGGTGGTGGTGCCGGAGGCGGGGACGGCGGGCTCGGGCTCGGTCGCGCTCTCGGTCTCGATCGCGTTCTCGCTCTCAGGCTCGGGCTCGGACTCGATCGCGCTCTCGCTCTCGGGCTCGACCGCGTTCTCGGGCTCGACCGCGTTCTCGGGCTCGGTCTCGCTCTCGGGCTCGGTGGTGCCGGCGTCGTGGGCCGGGGCGGGCTCGGTGGTGCCGCCGCCGGCGGACTCTCCGGCGTGCTCGGCGGAGGCGTCCTCGGTGATGCGCTCGTCCGCAGACTGGGACTGCATCAGGAGCAGGGCGAGCCAGCCGATGGCGATGAGGCCGATGACGATGACGCTGACGAGCGCGAGGGTCCAGGGGTCGGACTGCATGCCCCCGCCGGCGACCGGCTCGTCGTCGTGCTCTGCCTCGGGCATGGGGGCGTTCAGCGCGGGCTGGGCCTCCGGCGCGGCGGGGTCCTCGGCCGGCTCCTCGGGGAGGTCGACCCGCTGGGGCAGCGGGGTCGGATCGTCGAGGATCGAGCGCGAAGCCAGGTTCTCCGGCACAGCGTCGCGCGCTGGGGCACCCTTGTCGGTGGGGGCCTCCGGGTCGACCTCGGCCTCCTCCCGGCCACGGGGCGGGCTGTACGTCTGCATCGGCCGCAGGGGCAGCTCTTCGGTCGGGTCGCGGGGCCACACGCCCTCGGACTTGGTGAGGTCGACCGACTGCAGGGGGGTCTCGTCGGGGGGCGCGACGTAGGACGGCGGAGTCAGCGAGGTGGACGCCATGAGGCCCAGGCCGTCACCCGGGCGACCGTCCAGCAGGGAGCGCCGGCGCCGGGTGCCGCCCTCGGAGCGACCGCGGGCGGGGGGCGTCGGGCCGTCCTGGGCGCTGATGAAGTGGCCGGGGGTCTGCCAGTCGGTGTGCTTGGAACGCTCGCGACCTCGCGCGGGCGCCGGACTGGGGGTCCGGCGCATCGGCCGGGCCGGCAGGGGAGCGTCGGGATCGTGAGCACCGGGAAGACGCGGTAGATAGGGCAATGGCGTCCTGCCCCGGGCCGGCGGAGTACCGCTCTGCGACCCCGAGCTGACGACGACCGGGCGCGGCAGGTCCGCCTGGCGGACCCGTCGCTGCGGCGGGACGTCGCCGCCGCCGGTCCCTCCGCCGCCGCCTTGCGCGGGGGGAGTCGCTGCCTTGCCGGGCTCATCGCTCTGGGACACGCACGCTCCGGGTACTCCCCCATTCTGTCATGCCCACCGGCGGGGATCCATGTCGCTGTTGTGGCCTCCCCCGGGACCCCCCGGTAGATGGGCCGCCATGCGCGTCGTGATCGCCGAGAAGCCGTCCGTCGCCCGGGACCTCGCCCGGGTCCTGGGCGCTGATGCCCGCCGTGACGGGTTCCTGGAGGGCTCCGGCCTGCGGATCACGTGGTGCGTGGGCCACCTCGCCGAGCTCGAGGAGCCCGCCCACTACGATGCGCGCTGGAAGAGCTGGAGCCTGGAGAGCCTGCCCATCGTGCCCGACGGCGCGTTTCGGGTCCGCCTGCGACCGGACGCCGCCGAGCGCTTCCGCGTCATCGAGAAGCTGCTCCGCGATCCCGGCTGCAGCGGGGTCATCAACGCGTGCGACGCGGGCCGCGAGGGCGAGCTCATCTTCCGCTTCGTCTACGACCTCGCCGAGACCGACCGCCCGGTGCAGCGCCTGTGGCTCGCCTCCCTGGCCGAGCGCGCCATCCAGGACGCCTGGAAGCGCCTGCGCCCCGACGCGGAGTTCCGCCCGCTCCAGGACGCCGCCCGCTGCCGCGCCGAGGCCGACTGGCTCGTGGGCATGAACGCCACCCGCGGCATGACCTGCCTCGCGCGCAAGGCGGGGGGCAACACCGCCGTGCTCTCGGTCGGCCGGGTCCAGACCCCCACCCTGGCCATGCTGGTCGACCGCGATCGCGCCATCGAGGCCTTCGTGCCCGAGCCCACCTGGCAGCTCCGGGCCACCTTCCTCGCCACCGTCGACCAGCGGGACGCGCGCTGGGAGGCGACCTGGTTCGACGACCGCAGCAAGCAGGAGAAGGCCGACGCCCGGGAGCACCGCCGCGATGACGAGGCCCCCAGCGCCGAGCGGCTTCCGTCCGCAGACGTCGCCCAGGCCCTGCGCGACGCGGTCCACGGTCAGCAGGGACTGGTCGAAGAAGCAGAGACCAAGCGGATCACCGAGCGACCGCCCCTGCTGTACGACCTCACCAGCCTGCAGCGCCGCGCCAACCAGCGCTACGGCCTGTCCGCCCAGCGCACCCTCGAGGTCGCCCAGGCCCTGTACGAGCGCCACAAGCTCATCACCTACCCCCGGACCGACGCCCGCCACCTCACCCCCGACCAGGTGCCCGAGCTGCCCGGGATCGCCTCTGGCCTGGCCCGCATGCGGGTCTACGAGCCCTTCGCGCGCGCCGTGATCGGCCGGTTCGACGACGGCTTCCGGCCGGACCGCCGCATCGTCGACGCCAGCGAGGTCGGCGACCACCACGCCATCCTGCCCACGGGCACCCCCGCCCACGACAAGGGCCTGTCCAACGACGAGAAGCGCGTGTTCGACCTGGTCGCCCGCCGCTTCCTCGCCGCCCTGTCCGAGGACGCGCTGTTCGACCGCACCACGCTGGTCGTCGCGGTCGACGTCGCCGCCCCCGAGCCCCTGCCGAGCCCCCCCCGCTTCCGCGCCCGCGGTCGGGTCTGCCGCCAGGAGGGCTGGCGCGCGGTCGATCCGCCGCGCAAGAGCAAGGAGGTCGAGCTCCCCGCCGTCGTCGCCGGCCAGCACGCCCTCGCCGAGCAGACCGAGGTGCTGGAGGGCGAGACCCGTCCCCCGCGCCCGTACAACGACGCCAGCATCCTGCGCGCCATGGAGACCGCCGGCCGCGAGCTCGACGACGCCGCCCTGCGCCGGGCCATGCGCTCGTCCGGGCTCGGCACCCCCGCCACCCGCGCCGCCATCCTCCAGACCCTGCTCCAGCGCGGGTTCGCCGCCCGCGACGGCCGCGCCCTGGTCTCCACCGAGCGCGGTCGCGCCCTCATCGACGCCATTCCCGCCGAGGAGCTGAAGAGTGCGGAGCTGACCGGTCGCTGGGAGAAGCGCCTGTCCGACATCGCCGAGGGCCGGGACCAGCGCGACGCCTTCATGCACGACGTCGCCGAGCACGTGCGCACCCTGGTCGACGCCATCGCCAGCGCCCCTCCCGCGACCAGCCCCGCCTTCGCCCGACCCGAGGAGGAGCACGACAGCCGGCCCCTCGGTCGCTGCCCCCGCTGCGGCGAGCCGGTCATCGAGGGCCGCCCGGTCTACCGCTGCACCGGCTGCGACTTCATCGTCTTCAAGTCCATGTCCGGCCGCGACATCTCCCGCCGCGCGGTGAGCACGCTGCTCGAGAAGGGGCGTACCCCGCCGATGAAGGGCTTCAAGAGCCAGCGCACCGGCAAGGCGTTCCAGGCCGGGCTCGAGCTGGAGGAGGACGGCAACGTCGGCCTGTGGTTCCCCGAGCGGGTCGCGGTCGGCCCCTGTCCGCGCTGCGACGGCGGCACCATCCGCGAGCGGGGCAAGGTCTACGGCTGCGACGGCGACGGCTGCGACGTGCACGTCTTCCGCACCATGTCCGGTCGGGAGATCACGCCGGACGAGTGTCGCGTCCTGCTCGAGCGTGGCCACACCGAGCTGCTCGACGGCTTCACCAGTCGGCGCACCGGCAACGCGTTCTCCGCGGGGCTCGCCTTCGACGACGAGGGCAAGGTCGTCCTGTGGTTCCGCGAGCAGGGCCCGCCGGGCTCCGAGCCCGCCGGACAGGCCGCCCCCGCCGGACCGGTGCGCACCGATGTCGCCTCGGATCCCGCGGGCATGACCTGCCCCAGCTGTGGCCAGGGCAGCGTCCTGCGCGGCCGCACCGCGTGGGGCTGCTCGCGCTGGCGGGAGGGCTGTCGCTGGACCCTGCGCTACGACGCCGTGCAGAGCCCGGCCGAGGCAGTCGCGCGCATCACCAGCGGCTGACTACTCCCCGAGGCCGAACCAGCTGCTGATCTGCTCGCAGCGGCGTGCCTTGAAGTCGCCGGTGACCGTGTCGTCGCCAAAGGCCAGCTCGAAGCTGCCCCGCACCTCCTCCTTGTCCGAGTCGAAGGTGTCGACGGTCAGGGTGCCCCCGCCGGGGTTCGAGGTGTCGTTGTCGACCACCGGGTTGCCCGCCTGGCACCACTCCACGCACCCCGCCTCGTCGTAGAGGTGGCTGGTGTCGTAGGTGACGTAGGAGCCGGTGAACTCGTTCTCCGCGGGCACGGTGCCCCCGAGACGGTACTCGCCTTCCATACGTGCAGGGTCGTACACGGCGACGATGCTGATGTTGTAGTACGCATCCTTGCCGAGGTCCTCCTCGGCGAGCCGCACCCAGTCCTCGCACTGCTCGTCACAGCCGGGCTCGACGTTGTCGACGAAGCCGTCCCAGGTCTCGCAGAAGTCGGGCACGTCGCTGATGACCAGGGACATCACCTCGACCTGGCCCAGGAAGGGGACATCGAAGGTGTACGTGTCGTAGGCGGCGTCGGCGGGTGCAGGGACCTTCTCGCCGCCGACCTCGCCGGAGACGGAGGCCGGGCTGCAGGCTGCGAGCACGACGCACAGGACCATCGGGACGACAGGACGCATCTCACCTCCATCCAGGGCTCTTGCGGTCAACCCCTACCTCGCCGCCTCGATCCGTGCCCTCACCACGGCCTCGCGCGCGTACCCGCGGGCGACCGCCTCCTTCAGCGCCGCCTCCGCCTCCTCCCGGCGACCCAGCTCGGCGAGAGCCAGGGCCAGGTTCGCGTGGGGTACGGCGAGATCGGGGCTCAGCGCGATGGCCCGGCGCAGGGAGACCTCGGCGGTGGCGGCGTCCCCACGAGACAGCGCGAGGGCCCCCTTGGACGCGTGCAGCTCGGCGTAGTCCGGGGCCAGCGCCTCGGCGCGAGCGTAGCTCTCGGCGGCACCGGCGTAGTCGCCGAGCAGGCGCTGGGAGATCCCCAGGTTCACCCAGGCGACGTGCAGGTCAGGGTCGAGCGAGATCGCCCGAAGATGGCGTTCCTTCGCTTCTTCCACCCGACCGTCCGCCACGAGCGCGTTGCCCAGCGACGTCTCGGCGAGAGCCGGCTCGCGCACCCCCTCGGTCAGGGCCGCCTCGATGGAGCGGGCCGCCGCGGCGGGGTCCCCGTCTGCAAACTGGCGACGGCCCTCGGCGAGCAGGGCCTCGCCCGGGGGAGCGGGCGGCGGACCGGAGCACCCGGCGAGGCACAGGAACAGGAACACGGACAGGGAACGGACTGACATGCGCCTTCATAGCAGGCTGCAACCGCGCCGAACCGCCCCCACGCACCGCGGCGGCGTGCTATTCTGCAGGCCCCTCCGCCGCCTCGCGGCACCCCCCTTCCCTCCTCCGCAAATCCCGCCTTCCCCGCCTCCCGCATGGAACCCACCATGGAATTCATCGACCCGCCTGACGGGCGCCCCTGGGGCCTCATCGGCATCGCTGGCGCCAGCATCCTGCTCAACGTCATCCTCGCCGGCGCCCTGCTGTGGCCCTCGGGTGACGCCCCCACCGACGGGTCCACCGTCGCCGCCGCCGAACAGGCCGCCCCTCTCGCCGCTCCCCCCGGCGAGTCCGCGGTCGCGTCGGGCGTCACCACCGAGGTCGACGCCGAGGGCGTCGTCACCAACATCGCCGAGGGCGAGGACGCCGCCGGCATGGCCCCGGTCGTCGTCCCTGCCGGCGTGCAGGTCGCCTCGGCCCCGGTCGAGCGAAACCTGGCGTACACCTTCCACAAGGCCGTAGGTGACGGCTCGGACGCCCTGTCCGCCACCACCGCCCGCCTCTTCGTGTGGGACCTCGACCTGCGCCGCGACCTGCAGCGCGGTGACCGGGTCGACGTGGCCTGGACCATGGTCGATGACCTGCCCCAGATCGAGGCCGCGCGCATGCACAGCCAGAAGCTCGGGGACACGCTGACCGCCTACCGCTTCCAGGCCACCGGCGACGCCTACGCCAGCTACTGGTCGAAGGACGGCACCGAGGTGCCCCAGCGCCTGAAGCAGACCCCGCTGCCCGGCGGCTACGAGCAGGTCACCTCCCTGCTCAAGGACCGCCCGACCCACGCAGGCATGGACTTCAAGGTGCCGGTCGGCGAGGACGTCGTGACCCCGCGGGCGGGCACGGTCGTGCGCACCGACTGGAACTGGTCCAACAACGGCAACTGCGTCGAGGTGAAGTGGGCGGACGGCACCCTCGCCAAGTTCCTGCACCTGTCCGAGACCGGCGTGAAGCCCGGCCAGAGCCTGAAGGCCGGCGCCCGCATCGGCGCGTCCGGCAACACCGGCCACAGCACCGCGCCCCACCTGCACTACGAGCTCGAGAAGGGCGGCCGCACCCTCGATCCCATCGACGTGCACGGCACGACCCGCCGCTCGCTCCCCGCAGCGGACATGGCGCGCTTCGCCGAGGAGGTCGCCCGCAAGGACGCGCTCCTCGACGCAAAGGCCGAGATCTAGCTCGATTCTCGGCCCTAGCTCGCCTTCCGGGCCGCCCGCGCGTACGCGGCCGCAGCGCGGGCCGGCGTCGTCTCTTCGTGACAGAGGCGGTCGCCCTCCTCGCACAGCGAGGCGTTGAGGGCATCCCACGCCGTGTCCGGCCCCATCAGCGCCGTGATCGGCAGGTCTGCACCATGGGGCGCTGGCTCCGAGCGTGGCTGCCCCGCCTCGGCGTCGGGCTCGTCCTCCTCGGAGGTCCGAGCGCCGCCGTGCTCGGCGTCGCGGTCGACCCCAGCCGCGACCGCGAGCACCTCCAGCCTGGTGGAGATCCCCGGAATGCCCGACGTGGGAGGTGGTGGCGCCATGACCTGCTGGTCGGATCCACCTGCGGCCCTCATGAGCCTGCAAGGTTGGTCCGATGCCCTGCAAGGCGGTGTCGTCGGCTGTCAGCAGGCGTCTCGTCCGACGCAGCTGAGTGGTCAGGCGGGGCGATTGCGTCTACGCTGCAGATGTGTGTGGAGGCACGATGGGTGCGAAGGACTGGATCGCGGCTCTCGGCGAGCGGATCCGCGACTTCCTGGATGAGGTCGGCGAGGCTCTCGGCCCCCGTCCCGAGCCGGTCCCCGTGCCGGTCCGCATCCCCGCCCCACGCGATCCCCGCCAGCACAGCCCGGGGCGACGCTCCTGACCGAACCGGCGACCATGATCGTCGCCGCGCTCGCCTTCGTCGTGCTGGTCGCGGCGACGATCCTCTCCTTGCCTCGCCCGCCCGCCCTCGACGGTCGGCGCTGGCTGATGCTGTGGATGGCGACGCTGTTGCGGGGCAGCACCGAGCGCGCCGGGGGCAGCCAGGAGGACTGGGCCGCCCGGGTGGTGCGCTTCGTGCCCTGGCACCCCGCCGCCCGCCAGCCCGAGCGCAAGATCACCCACCCCGAGGATCCGCCTCCTACGCCGGCTCTCGACGGCGAGATCGCGCTGGCGGAGGCGCTCTCCGCCCTGCCGGATCCGGCCGCCCGCTTCGCTCGCATGTACGACACCGACCCCAACGCGCTCGCGGATCGCCTGTCGGATCCGGCGCTCGCCGGCGAGGCGTACGACCCCGCGACGTGGTTCGGGTCCGGCGCTGGCTGGGACGCGGTCGCCGCCGGTCCGGACGGTCCGCTCACAGCCGCCCTGCGCGAGGCGACCACCGCCCGGTGGATCCTGGTCGGCGAGCCCTTCGATCCCCGCCTGCCTGACGTCGATGGGGCCCTGCTGCGCCTGCTCGGGCCCCGGGGCGAGCGCTTCGATCCCCACGCGACGACCCCCCTGCCGCCCCAGGCCGACAGCCTGCGCGCCGACATCGCCGCCCGCCGCCCGCCCGACGACGTGCACCCGGTCCTGGCCCTGCTCGGTCGCCTCGGCGAGCTCGCCCCCGACCACGGCGATCACCTCGTCCTGGTGGGCGTAGGTTCCGGGATCCAGCTGGTCCTAGAGGCCCTGCGTGCGTCCGCCGTGATCCGCGACCAGACCCTCGCCGTGCTCGCCATCGGGGGGGTGATCCGCGGGCTCGACGGCCGCGACGACGCCCTGGGCTGGCAGGCGTGTACCGACTGGCTCCAGGCGAACTTTCGCCACCAGGTGCTCGACCTCGAGGCCGCCCACCGGACTCCCTACCTGTCCATCGCCTGGCTCGACCGCGCGATGGACCCGCCGGGTGCGCTCGGCGTGCCCCTGGATCGCGCGCGCTTCCCCGAGCCGGCCGACCAGGGCAAGGCGGCGCGCGAGAGCATCGAGGTGGTCGACCTGGGCGTGGTGCCGGTCGATCCCGAGCTTCCGACCGACCTGCTCGCGCTGGCCCTGTGGGGCACGGTCACGGGATGGATCCGGGCTCGACGCCCGTGACCGCGATCCGAGGATCGGGCGCTAGCACAGGCGGCCTTCAACGCCGGTGTCGGCAGCCTTGCACCCCCCACAGGGACGACCCGTGGCATGGTACGTGTCGTGCTCTCCCTGTGATCCGATCTGGAACCCGATGTTGTCGCTCCTCCTCCCGCTGCTCCGGGGCCACGGCTCCCCGCACCCCGCGCGCCTGCTGCCGCTCGCGTGCGTCCTGGTCGCGCTCGGCAGCCTGGCTGGCTCGCTCCCGGGCATGGCGCTGGCCGCGGACGGCGTGGTGGCGCACGCGGAAGACCAGCTGTTCACGGTGCGCACCCTGTCGCAGGCCCGAACCGCGGCCGGGGACGAGCGCCTGGTCGTGGTCTACCTGACCGAGGACGGCAACGACGACTGCGCCTTCATGGAGGCGGAGGCGTGGACGCACCCCGACGTGCGGGCCTGGGTCGACGAGCACGCCATCGCCGCGCGGATCGACGGCAAGAGCTTCCACGGCGCCTCGCTGAAGGGGCGCTACGGCGTCGAGTCCGTGCCCGCCGTGCTCGCCTTCCGCGGGGAGGATCTGGCGCGCCGACACGAGGGCCCGCTCGACGGGAACAAGCTGCTGGCCTGGCTCGAGGTGGTGCGCGTCGGTGACGTGGCCGCCGCGGACATGCTGCTGTCGGAGGAGCCCGAGACCGGCGGTCCGTCCCAGGCGGTCGACGTCGATCGCGCGATGATGGACGCGCTGAACGCGCCGAACCCGATGGCGGCGACCAACGCCCTGCTCGAGGCCTGGCGCAAGGCCATCGGCACCCCCCAGCAGGAGCCCCGCCGCCCCCAGGTGGCCGAAGCGCTGCGTCCCTACCTCATCAACCAGGAGTCCCGCGAGCTCGTCCAGCGGGAGCGCGACGCCGCGTGGTCCCGCCATCGCCGCAACAAGCGCCTGGGCGATCTCGCCGACTGGGTCGCGCTGAACCACCTCCTCGAGGAGGACAGCGTCACCGTCGAGTGGGCCCGGGCGGCGCGGGAGGATCGCAAGAAGGGGATCGTGACCCTGCGCGAGCTGGTCAAGCACCCCCAGGATCCGCTCCTGGCCGTGCTCGCCAAGCGCGGAGACTGGCAGCTCATCGGTGCTGCCATCGGCGACCCGATCGCGCTGGTCGACCTGCGGCTGCGGGTCCACAAGGAGACCCGGATCACGATCACCGGGGCGGAGTCGGAGGCGGATCGCGCCTTCCTCCGCGAGCAGTTCGGCGCCATCGTGGCCGGCCTGCTGGCGGACGGTCGTGACAAGGAGGCCCGGGAGGCGTCGGACCACATCATGGAGCTCGACCGCGGGGCCGGCCCGACCATCGTGACGGTCGCCCTGCGTGCCCGGCAGCCCCGGCGCTGGATGCGCGCCCTGCTCAACCCCCACAAGGCGGAGCAGGTCCAGATGGCCATGGAGCTCACCCAGGCGCTGGAGAGCCGGTAGAACGCCGAGGAGTCGCAGACGCTCTGCCGACCGTGGCGCGCGTGCTCAGGTTGTCTGCGCGGCTGCCGATGATCCGGGCAGTACCAGAGAGCGCGTCATGCCGCACAACCGGAAGCACGAGCGGATCATCGATCTGCACATGAGGCCGATCACGGTCCGCAAGCTCCACTCCCACGCGCCCCTGTTCGGCGCGACCCTGGACGTGTCTCTCGGCGGCGCCCAGGTGACCGTGGAGGAGCCCGCCCCCATCGAGCAGGGCGACCACGTGGAGCTGCTCTTCGACGACCCCGAGATCGAGGTCACGGGCGTCGTGCGCTGGTGCCGGCACACCCGCCACAGCTGCGTCTTCGGCGTGCAGTTCGACGACCTGCTGCCCCAGTGGGCCGTCGCCGCCTGAAGTCGCGACATGACGCGGGGCAGCCGGGTGCTGGCGCCGCGGGGGGTCCTCGGATAGCCTCGGCCGTTCCTCGGTCCCGGAGCGTCCATGTCCCGTCCCGTCCTCCTCGTCGTCCCCGCGCTCCTGGCCGCGGCCTGCCCGACCCCCGAAGTCACCTACCAGGCCGACGTGCGCCCACTCATGGAGGCGCAGTGTGTGCGCTGTCACGCGGGCACCGGGCCGGGAGTCGGCGACTTCACGACCTACGAGAACGTGAGCGCGTTCGCCGGGCGCATCCAGGCGCGCATGGACGAGGGCAGCATGCCCCCCGCCGCCGCAGACCCCTCCTGCCGTGACTATGTCGGCAGCGAGCACATCACCCTGGCTGACGGGGACGCGGATCTCTTCCGCCGCTGGGTCGAGCTGCAGACCCCCGAGGGCAAGGAGAAGGACTACGTCGCTCCGCCCGCCCTGAAGACCGAGCTCGACGACCCCACCCTCGAGGTCACGATGGGTGCGGCATACGCGCCCACCTTTGCCGACGAGGCCAACCCGGGCAACGAGTACCGCTGCTTCATCCTCGATCATGGGCAGACAGAGCCCTTCTGGATCACCGCGCTGCACCCCAAGCTCGGCAACCCGGATCTGGTGCACCACATCGTGCTGTACGCCCTGACCATGGACGACGTGCCGGAGGGCTACGACCCCGAGAAGGGCATGGACTGCATCGACGGACGCGGCATCGACGTCGAGGGCGACCCGCTCTCCGATGGCATGATCACCGGCTGGGCGCCGGGCATGCTGCCCATCGAGTACGACGTCGGCGACACGGTGAAGGGGCTGAAGATCAACCCCGACCAGAAGATCGTCGCCCAGATGCACTACTACCTGCCGGGCCCGGACCACGTGGGCAAGACCGACCAGTCGGGCTTCCAGTTCCGCACGGTGACGTCGAAGGACGAGGTCGACGTGCAGCTGCGCATGGCCAACCTCGGCACCGACGGCCGCGCCATCCAGATCCCCGCCAAATCCACCTGGACCTACGACTGGGACTACACGATCGGCGCGCTGGAGGCGGGCACGATCTACGCGACCTTCCCCCACATGCACCAGCTGGGCACCGCCTGGAACCTCGAGATCGAGCACGCCGACGGCAGCACCGAGTGCATCAGCCGCGGCGACCGCTGGGACTTCGACAACCAGCTGTCCTACCAGCTCATCGAGCCGGTCCGGGTCAACAACGGCGACACCCTGCGCCTGTCCTGCAGCTACGACAACCCCACCGACGACGTGGTCACCGGTGGGGAGCGGACGGACGAGGAGATGTGCTACGTCTTCATCCAGGCCGAGATCAACATCCTCAAGTAGAGGCGTTTGACCTCGATCTTCAGCTGAAGATGGTGAAGCGCACCGTGTCGTACTCGCCGCCGCGGAGCACCGACGCCACCTGCTTGCCCTGGAGCTTCACGCCCAGCAGGCTCTCGAGGGCGCCCTGGAGCGCGCCAAAGGTGAAGGAGAGCTCGGTCTTCGAGCCGGGCTCCTCCATGCACGAGCAGATGGTCTCGGACGTGTCGACCTCGTAGGTCTCGTCGTCGATCTTGCGGATCGCGACGACCGTGCACAGGCGGGTGCCCTCCGGACCGAGCGCCGTGGCGAGCGGGCCACATGCGTCGACCGGATCGGTCTGGCTGCCCTTCAGTCCCAGCTCCTCCACCAGGCCGCGACCCCGGGCACGACCCGCGGTCCGCAGCGACACCATCGCCGCCCGGGTGCCGAGCGCCTCTTCCAGGCCGCGGACGCACGCCTTGAAGCACACAATGCTGTTCATGTCGCCGAGGTTCGGGCGGTGTTCGGTGGGACTGGGGATCTGCAGCATCGTCAACTCCGGGGGATTGGGGGCGAGAGGTCCGTGGTAGCGGGCAACGAGAACCTGCTGGGGATGGTATCGGAACTCGCGGCCTGAGCCGCGCATCGGATCCGGAGGGGTCTTGGAAGAGGGACCCGGACCTGCGGATCGAGCCGGATCCCCCTGAATTCCTGCGACCTTGCGCCACCGTGTCGTCCGGCAGGCGGCCGCCCGCAGGCAGGGTCCAGACGCAGCGACACCCGCGGAGCCGGGGGCGCGCGGGCGTCGATGGGGTGTACCGGCCCAGGGCCGTTCGTCGAGGGATCAGTTGCTGACGTTGTACATGATGTACTGGAAGATCCCGGACATGTCCGCGTTGCGGTTGGCGGCCACGCGGAAGGTGGAGAACGCCACACGGCCGGAGCCGCCGGAGAAGCTGACCAGCAGGGGCACGTCCTCGAGCTCGTAGGACTCGGTGCCCTCCCGGTAGGAGACGTTGCCGGTCATGTGCACGCTGACGTAGGGCTCCACCTGGACCATGGGCGGCCAGACGGGGAGGTCGTACTCGATGGAGACCTTGTCCTTGCCGATGAAGTTCTTGAGCGACTCGTCGGTGATGGTCGCCTCGAACTCCGCGTACTCGCCCAGCTGGGCGGCGTTGGGCTCGAGGTCGTCGCCGAGGAAGTCGATGGCGTCCGGCCAGACCAGCTCGATGTCGTCGTAGGCCCAGTCGGACGCGACCACGTTGCCGCCGTTCCAGACGTACTCGTCGAGGAGCACCTTGACGATCTCGGGGGTCCGATCGGTCGGGTCGGGGGAGTAGAAGATGCCTTCCTCGATGTGGCCGCCGTTGAGGAAGACCACGTCGAAGGGCTCGAGGTTCTCCGGGCGGGTCAGGAAGCCCTTGAGCTCATCGAAGTTCTTGCCATCGATGATGGTGTAGTTGATGAAGCCCATGTTCTCGAGCAGCTTCTGCATGTCGTCGTAGTCGCCGGTGACGACGGCGATGTTGAGCGACTTCGGATCGAAGCAGACCGGGTCGGGCAGCACGATGTCCTGGCCGTCCTGGACGATGAACTTGTCCTCGAAGATGACGTCGCTGCCGGACTGGATGTAGACCGTGTACTCGCGGCCGGGCGCCAGATCGCCGAGCGACCAGTAGCCCTCGCGATCGCTGAAGGCGATGCGCACGTCGATGACCTTGCCCTTGTCATCGAAGATGTTGGTGTAGACCTGCGCGTCGGCCAGCCACTCCGCACCTGCGGGGTCGCACACGCGGCCCGAGATGGACCCCGGCTCGGGCGTGGGCTCCGGATCCGGGTCGATCGTGAAGGTGCTCTCGTTGCACCCGGTGACGAGGAGGCCCAGGGTGGTGAGTGCGGCGAGGGTGCGCATGGCGGTCTTCTCCAGCAGAACGGCCCTGAGGGTACCTGCGACCGACGCGATGGTCAACGACGAAGTTCGCGTCGCTCAGGGCCCGCCCGACGCGTTCCCGAGGGCCCGCACGAGGGCGTAGAACGCGTCGATCTCGGCGGCCCGGGTCGCCCAGGACAGGGCGTCGGATCCATCGAGCAGGGCTCGGGCGAGCGGGGCGCGGCGGGCGGGGTCGGCCAGGAGCGCGGCAAGGTCAGCGCCGAGATCGTCGCTGTCGAGCACGCCGGGCCAGGGGTCGACCGCACCGCGCACGACCACGACCGGCGTGCCGACGGCGAGGCTGTTGAGCAGCTTGATGGGTGCTCCGGCGAGCCGCGCCCGGGGCACGACCGAGACGGCGGCGGCAGCGAGCGCGTCGAGGTGGTCGGCGAGGACGCGGGTCTGCACGGCACGCAGGCGACGAGCGCCCCGCTCCCGGGCGTCGCGGAGCAGGGCGCCGGGCGGATCCCCGGTGAGGACCAGCACGGGCAGGTCGTGCTCGGCGGCGGCGGCGACCAGGCGGTCGAGGTCCTGGTAGGCGTCGAGGTTGCCGCTGTAGACGATGTGAGGTTCGTGAAGGGAGAACACCTCCCGTCCGCGGGCGGCATCGGCAGCGACGGCGGGCAGGCCGGGGGGCACGCACAGGGCCCTGGCAGCGCCCCAGCGTCGGGCGAGGTCGGCGCCGCGGGTGGACAGGGCGAGGGTGCCGTCGGCGGCCCGCACGCAGGCCCGGTCGAGGACCCCGCCGAGCGCGGCACCACCAGGCACGCCGTACGCGGGCAGCTCCTCGGCGAGCGAGGTGTGCAGGTGGTGCACAATCGGCGTTCGACGCCCCATCCGGGAGACCGCAGCCGCAAGGAGCGGGGCCTCGGTGTGGTGGGCGTGCACGAGATCGAAGCCCTGCCGGAGGTCGCGGCGCAGGGCGCGGAGCAGGGCCAGGGCCAGGGGGGCGCGCGAGGGGTGGGGACCGCTCTGCAGGCGGCGGGCACCCGGGAGGTCGGGGAGGCGCCGGACGTCGACGCCATCGGGATCGGAACCGGTCCCGCCCGCCCAGCAGCGGAGCACGACGGTGTGGCCCCGCGCGGCCTGGGCCGAGAGCAGCTGGCGCAGGTAGGCTTGAGTGCCCTGGTGGGTCGGGAAGGGCCCGGCGTAGACGTGCAGCAGGCGCATGGGCTCCAGGCGGACGCGAGCGGGGACGCGTGAGGCAGGCCGACAGGATACGCGGAAGACCCCGGCCCCTCCCCCGCGCCGTCCCTCCCGTCGAGCTCCCTCCCCATGTCCCGACGCATCGGCATCGCCGCCGCCATCTGGGCGGTCGGCATCCTGCTCTCCCGGGTGATCGCACTCGTCCGCGAGGCCGTGTTCGGCCGCATCGTGGGTGGCGGAGACGGCGCCGGCCTCTACCAGGCCGCGTTCACGATCCCCGACTTCCTGAACTACCTGCTGGCCGCAGGCGCGCTCTCCATCGTCTTCATCCCGATGTTCGCCGGCTACCTCGAGCGCGGCGAAGAAGAGCGGGGCTGGCGCGCCTTCTCGAACATCAGCACGGTCATCGGGCTGTTCCTGCTCATCGCCACCGCCCTCGCCTGGCTCGCGGTCCCCTACGTGAACGCCTGGTGGTTCGCCGGCTTCGGAGCGGAAGATCTGGCCCAGCTGGACGCCATGACCCGGGTGCTGCTCCCCGCCCAGATCTTCCACGTGCTCGGCGGGCTGCTCTCGGCGGCGCTGCAGGCGCGGGATCGCCACGCCCTGCCCGCCATGGCGCCCCTGGTCTACACCGGTGCCATCATCGTGGGCGGGCTCGTCGGCGGACCGGCGGCCGGGCCGTGGGGCTTCGTGTGGGGCGTGCTCATCGGCAGCATCCTGGGCCCGTTCGGCCTGCCCCTCGTCGGGTGTCTGCGCATGGGTCTGCGCTACCGACCGCGCCTGGCCTGGGACCTCGATCTGAAGCGCTACCTGTGGCAGAGCCTGCCCATCATGATCGCGTTCAGCATCATCGTGGTCGACGACTGGCTCTTGAAGGGCATCGCGTCCGGCATGCCCGAGGGGGCGGTCGCCACGGTGACGTACGCCAAGCAGATCATGCGCGTGCCCATGGGCGTGTTCGGCCTCGCGCTCGGGGCGGCCGCCTACCCCACCCTGGCCCGGCTGGTCGCCCAGGGTCGGACCGACGACGCCTACACCACCCTCGCCCGGGCCATGCGCCAGATGCTGGTCCTCGCGCTGGGCGCCCAGGTGGTCTTCACCGTGTCGGGCGCCGAGGTCGCGCGGGTCATCTACGGCGACCGACTGATGCCCGGCCAGCACGAGGCCATCGGCTCGGCGCTCGCCGTGTTCTGCCTGGCGCTGTGGGCGTGGTCGGCCCACACCGTGCTCTCCCGCGGCTTCTACGCCCGCGGCCAGACCTGGGTGCCCTCCATCCTCGGCACCGCGGTGCTCCTCGTCGCCTGGCCGCTCTACGGCTGGCTCGCCGGCCCCATGGGCACCACCGGCCTCGCCGCCGCCAGCTCCATCGCCGTGACCGCGTACGTGGTGCTCCTGGCGGTCTGGCTGAAGCGCGCAAACCCGGGAGGCACCGACCAGTTCGGCAGCTTTGCCCTGCGGATCGTGCCGGCACTCGCCCTGGCCGTGGTCGCGGGCTGGTCCCTGCGCGAGCTGTTCCTGCAGACCCTGCCCGGCGGCCTCGAGGGCACCATCCACGACGCCCTCGCCCCCACTGCCCTCGGGTTCATGGCCGGTGAGCTGGGCGCGTTCAGTCAGGGCGCGCTGGTCGGCGGGATCGCGCTGGGGCTGTACCTCGTCGTAGCCGCGATCCTCCGTGTGCCCGGCCTCTTCGAGGTCATCGCCATGCTCCGCCGCCGCCTGCCCGGGCGTCTCGGCGGGGGCCGCACCGCGGGCTCCTGACCGCTCCACGGCAGTGCACCACACCGTCCCGAAAGCGCCACAGGGACAGGGCGCCCGCACCGAATAGGGGCCCACGTGCAGTCCGCTCCCCCACCACGCCCCTGGCTCATCCTGCTCGCCCTGTGGGCGCTCAACTTCGCCGTGTCGGCGCAGTTCCTCGTCGTGACGCCGATCCTCCCGGTGATCCGGGATCAGCTGAACGTCGCCGAGGACTGGCTGGGGCTGCTGATCACCACCTACGCGGTCGGCGTCGGCGTCTTCTCGCTGATCGCGGGGCCCATCTCCGATCGCTTCGGCCGGCGGGTCATCATCGTCACCGGTGCGGTGGGCATGACCATCGCCCTGCTGCTGCACGGGCTCGCCTTCAACTTCCCCCTGCTGCTCGGCATGCGCCTGCTCGCGGGGTCCTGCTCCGGCCTGCTCTCCGGCGCGACCATCGCCTACGTCGGCGACGCATTTCCCTTCCACCAGCGCGGCCGGGCCAACGGCATCCTCGCCAGCGGGTTCGCCGCGGGCCAGATCTTCGGGATCCCGCTGGGCGCCATCCTCGGAGAGATGGGGTATCGCCTGCCCTTTGTCGTGTTCGGCATCTTCGGCGGCGTCGCCGCGCTGCTCATCGTGCTCTTCCTGGTCCAGCCCCCGGTCAAGCTCATGGACCGCCTGACCCTGGGCTCGGCGCTGAAGGGCTACGGCGCCCTGCTGGTCCGCCGCGACACGGCCGTCTCCGCCGCCGCCTACGCGGTCATGTTCCTCGCGGTCAGCCTCTTCATCACCTACCTGCCGACCTACCTGAACGCGCGCTTCGACGCCTCGCCCACCGAGGTCAGCACGCTCTTCATGGTCGGCGGCGTCGCCAACCTCATCGTGGCCCCGTTCGCCGGCGCCCTGTCCGACCGGGTCGGGCGCAAAGTGCTGGTCGTCGGCGGCAGCGCGGTCATGGGCGTGCTCATCTTCGCGACGCCGTGGATCCTGCCCCAGTTCTGGGTCGCCTACCCGCTCTTCTTCATCGTCATGGTCTTCGTCGCGCTGCGGATCTCGCCGATGCAGGCGCTGGTGACCTCGCTGGTGCCAGCCCGCCAGCGCGGCTCGCTGCTCTCGCTCGACTTTGCCGTGGGCCAGGTCGGCTTCGGCCTCGGCTCCCTCGTCGCCGGCCCGATCTACACCCGCATGGGCTTCGTCGCGACCGCCACCGCCGCCGGCGTGTTCGCGCTGGGCATGGCGGTCCTGGTCCTGGTCGGCCTGCCGGAGCCCGAGTCCGACGCCGAGGACGACCCCGCAGACGCCCCCGAGCCCGCCACCGCCGGCCGCAGCTGACAGCAGACAGCCAGCGCGCGACCCGCTCGGCCACGGAAAGAACTGCGTTCTCGGCGAGAGATCAGTCCTGGATCCAGTCGATCCCCTGACACGCCGCGTCATCGCGCTGCCATCGGGTGATGGCTACAGACGGGTCATGAGGGGAGACGAACGGTGAACGGAGATCACATGGCTGCTACCCAACTCGCTTCGGCCCTCATGGGCGTTCCCCGCCTGATCGGCGACATCGAGAACGAGCTGCTGGACGCCCCCCCCCCAGCCCCCGTGACCCGCCAGCCCCTGCGCGTCGTCGTCGGCGACAACGTGCCCCTGGACCTGCCTCCCGTGCTCGAGGAAGAGACGGAAGCGGTCGAGGCGGCGGAGGATGACTTCCCGGACGTGGTCACGGCGACGCCCGTGCGGCCGCTGTCGGTGACGCCGTCGATCGTTCGGCGGAGGGATGAGGAGTAGGGGAGCCCCCTCGCGCGCGGTCATCGGGACCACGGGGTGCGCGCGCCGTCGTTTCCCCCCACCACGAAGGCACGAAGGCACCGAGGGCCACGGAGAGGGGAAGCGAAGAGGCGGGCCGATCTCTGCTTCCGATCGAGTCTTGATACCCTCGAACGCCACTTCCAGGCGAGCACTCCTCCTCTCGGCTGGAGCTCCACAGGTGCCTCAGCGAGAGGACGAGCGGGAGAAACCCCTCGAGATTCGTCGCGAGCAAGGCTTCGTTCGCCAGGACGCTCCGCCCTCCGTGGCCCTCTGCGCCTCCGTGCCTTCGTGGTGGGGGCAGACGCATCGCCCGCGCCATGACCGCTCCCCTGCATGAACGTCCCTACTCGCACTCCGCCCCGGTCAGATACCCGAGCGCACACAGCCGCTGCCGCTCCGCCTCGCTGATCTCCACCTGGCTCCCCTCGAGCGGTCCTCCGCGGATCTGCTCCGCCCGAAGTGCGATCTCCAGGCTGCTGACCCAGTCCTCGGGGAACCAGCTGCACACGCTGTGCCCTGACTCGACGAGATTGTGCGTCTCTCCCGGATCTTCGAGCACATCGTACAGCTCGCTCGCCGGGAGCTCCCGGGAGCCGCCGGGCTTGGCGGCGTACCAGGCCATGCCGCTCTCGCGGACGCCGGTCGCCTCGTTGCCCTCGAAGTCGAGCTCGAGCACGACGGTGCGATCGTGGCGGTCGCCGCGCTCGCGGATGCAGCGGGCGGAGGGGTCGAGGAGGTCCTCGGGGGGGCCGGGGGGGTCTTCCAGCGCGAGCTCGCGGACGCGGTCGATGACGTCGGGGAGCAGATCCTCGCCCTCCCAGGAGGGGTCGGGCGACAGGTCGAGCAGGCCGGTGAGGGTGGGGGGTACGTCGAGGGTGCGGACCTGCCAGGGCACGCGCTGGCCGCCGAGGCGGTTGTCGGGGAGCTTGACCACGAGCGGGACGTGGGTCTGCTCGGTGTACAGCGCGCTGCCGTGCCACCAGCCGCCGTGCTCGTGGAACTCCTCGCCGTGGTCGGCGGTGAGCACGATGGCGAGGTCGTCGTAGCGGCCGCGCTCGCGCAGGGCGTCGAGGAAGGCACCGAGCTTGGCGTCGAGGCGCTCGACCTCCTGGCCGTAGAGGGTACGCAGCTGATCGGCCTCGACGGGGGCAGGATCGGGATGGGCGGCGCGGGCGTAGCCGTGGCCGTCTGTGCCGAAGTAGGGGTCGTGGGGCTCCATCAGGTGGACCGAGAGGGCCCAGCGGGACTGCCCCTGGGCGTCGATCCAGGCGAGGGCATCGTCGAGCACGACGTCGGCGGGCTGGTAGTAGCGGGTGACGTCCCCGCCGCCGCCGAGCCGCTCCTCGACCCGGTGCACCACCTTGTAGAGCGCCAGCCCGAACACGCCCTCGGTCGCGCCGAAGGGGTAGGCGGGGGCCTCGTAGTGGAAGGTGTCGAAGCCCTGGTCGAAGCCGAAGCTGGCGGTGACGTTGATGTTGTTGACCAGCGCGCCCGTGCGGATCTGGTGGGCATGGAGCACCTCTGCCCAGGTGACCGCGGCGTTGGGCAGGCGGCTGCCCTTGGTGGTCGCGGTGTGGCTGCTCGGCAGGCGGGAGGTCCACAGGGTGGCAAAGCCGGGCCGGGTCCAGCTGGACGCGCTGTAGGCGTTGTCGAAGGTGATCGCATCGGCGCGCAGGCGATCGAGGTGGGGCGTGTCGAGGCCAGGGTGATCGAGGTGGTCACCGCGCAGGGTGTCGACGGTGATCAGCAGGACGTCGGGCTTGTCGGCCAGCTGGGCGGGCAGCTGGCCGTCCGCGGCCCAGGTGGACCGGTCGACACCGGGTGCGCCAAAGGACAGTCCGAACGCCAGAAAGAGTCCGGCGACCCACGCGCCCGCGCCGACGAGCACGCCGGGGAGGCCGAGTTTCGAGGCCGGCAAACGGGTTCGGCGCAGGGGCACGGGCAGCCACGCGAGCATGAAGGCGAGCAGGCCGACCCCGCCGACGAGGACCCCGGTGGCCCACAGGGGCATGGCCTCGGCGAAGAGATCGCGGTTGAGCACGTAGCGACCGAGCACGACGCCGAGCGGAAACAGGGCCGTCGCGGCACCGAGCGCGAGGCCGCGGACCGCGACGCGCCGGGCGAGGGGGCGTGCACCCGCGACGCGCACGCCGACGCCGACGACCACGGCGGAGACAAGGCCGAGCGCCATGCCAGCGAGCCCGTACAGGCCGAAGGCCCACACCGGGATGGAGAGATCGACTCCGCCGCGCCACAGCCAGGTCAGCTCGACGAGGCCGAGGGCGCTGCCCATCCACAGCCCGCCGACCGCACAGGCCAGCGCGGCACCGACGGCATCCGGCGCGTTCGACGGCGCCTCGCTCAAGGGCTCGCCTGGCTGGCGGATCGCCGGGGCTCGGCCTCCCGGCACGCACCGACCACTTCCGCCATCGCGTCGAACGGGGCGCAGCGATCCTGGAGCAGCCGCGAGGTGAGGTCCCCGCCGAGCTCCTCCTGGAGCATCTCGACGAAGGCGCGCACGGTTGCGGAGAGGTGGCGCCGGCTCGGGTAGACCGCGAACACCCCGCCGCCGCTGGGGGTGTCGGTGTCGAGCACCCGGACCAGCCGGCCGGTGTGCAGGTCCTTCACCACGAGGAACGCCGGCAATCGCGCGATGCCCAGCCCCTCGATGGCCCCCTGCCGGGCGAGCTCCAGGGCGTTGACGATCACCCGGCCGCTGACCGGCACCCGCACGGTCTCGCCGTCCACGTCGAAGGCCCACTCCCGCGGCCCGTTGCCCTCGCCGACGACGATGCAGTCGTGCTCCTCGAGGTCGGCGACGGTGCCGGCGACGCCGTGGCGCTGCAGGTAGTCCGGGCTCGCCACCACCTCGAAGCGGGTCTCGCCGAGCTTGCGGGCGATGAGGTTGCTGTCGCCGAGCTGCCCGGCGCGCACGGCCAGATCGAACCCCTCCTCGACGAGGCTGACCACGCGATCGGTGATCAGCAGCTCCACCCGGACCTCGGGCCAGGTGCGCAGGAAGCGCGCGACGATCGGGCCGAGGAAGTGATGGCCGAACACGTTGGGCGCGGCGAGGCGCAGGCGGCCGGCGGGCTGGTCCTGGCGATCGCCGACGGCGCGGGAGGCCAGGTCGGCCTCGCGGATGAGCGGAGCGCAGCGCTCGAAGAAGGCGCGGCCCTCGTCCGTGGGGGCGACCGAGCGGGTGGTGCGGTGCAACAGGCGCACCCCGAGGCGATCCTCGAGGCTGGCGACCTTGCGCGACACGGTGGAGCGCGGCACGCCAAGCGAACGAGAAGCTGCGATGAAGCTTCCTTCCTGCACGACCTTCACGAAGATCGCCAGCTCGTTCCAGTCGACCACGGGCCCTCCGACGAACTCACGTACCAGACTCTTGCGATTTCGCACGATGGATCCGATCCGACCCAATGCATGCCTAGAGATCTGCTCGCCGACTTCTGCCGACGCCACGGGCTCCCACCGAGCGCGATGGGAGAGCTGCGTGCGGCGCTGGCGGACCGGGCCGACGATCCCCCCAGCCACCCGCCCATCGAGCTGCCGGCCCTCGACGACCCCGGGCTGACCGTCGGCCTCGACGCCACCTGGCTGCCCACTGGCGAGCACGACGTGCTGCCGCCCGCGCCCGCCCCCACCACCACCCTGCCGGTCGTCGCCGACGGCGTCTACGAGGACCGCGGGCTGATCGGACGGGGCTCCACCGGCGAGGTCCGCCGGGTCTTCGACCACCGCCTCGAGCGCACCCTCGCCATGAAGGTCATCTGGCCGCACCTCATGGAGAACGCCCGCCAGGTCCGGCTCTTCCTGGAGGAGGCGCGCACCGCCGCCCGCCTCGACCACCCGGGCACCCTGCCGATCCTGGAGCTCGGTCGCCGCAGCGACGGACGGCTCTACTTCACCATGCCCGAGATCCGTGGCACGACGCTGTCGTCGGTGATCCGCGACGTGCATGCCGCGTCGAGCCCCGAGGGCTGGAAGGTCGGCAGCACCGGCTGGACCTTCCGCCGCTTGATCCTCGCGTTTCAGCGGACCTGCGAGGCGCTCGCCTTCGCCCACGCCGAGCGGGTCGTGCACCGCGACCTCAAGCCCGACAACATCATGGTGAGCGGCCACGACGTGGTGCTGGTCGTCGACTGGGGCCTCGCCCGCCGCCTCGACGTGGCGACGGACGTGCTCTCGACCGGACGCACGGTCGCCGGCACGCCCGCGTACATGCCTCCCGAGCAGGCCCGCGGCGAGCTCTCCCTGGTCGACGAGCGCGCCGACGTCTACGCCCTGGGTGCGATCCTCTACCAGATCCTCGCCGGGATGCCGCCGTACCAGGGCATCGACGCCCACGACGTGCTCCAGCAGGTGCTCGACGGTCCACCCCGCCCACCCGGCGGCTGCGACGAGTGCAGCGATGCCCTCGAAGAAGGACCGTTCGACCTGGCTTCCTTCGACAGTGGCCTCGTGCTGTCCGGCGACGCCTGGGTCGAAGGTCCGCCCGTGCCGCCCGAGCTGCGCAAGGTCTGCCTGGACGCGATGGCGCGCGAGCCCGGCGACCGCCCCCGGACCGCCGCCGAGCTGCTGGCCCCCATCCGCGCCTGGCTCGACGGCGTCGCCCGACGGGATCAGGCCCTGGACCTGGTGCTCGCCGCCGATCGCCTGGGTCCCGAGGCCCGCCGGGTGCGCGAGCGCGCCGAGACCCTCGCCGACAGCGCCCGCTCCCGCCTGGCTGCGATCCCGCCCTGGGCCCCCGAGCACGACAAGCGCGAAGCCTGGCGCCTGGACGAGCAGGCCGAGAGCATGCGCCGCCACGCCCACATGCTCGAGCTGATGGCCGAGCAGAAGCTGCAGGCCGCCCTCGCCCACGAGCCCGACCTGCCCGAGGCCCACGCCCGCCTCGCCGAGCGCTACCGCCAGGCCCACGCCAGCGCCGAGGCCGAGCGCGACGAGGAGCTGGCCGTTCGCTACGAGATGATCCTGCGCCGCCACGTGGGCGCCCTGCCCGAGAGCGCGCCCGAGCGCCGCCGCCACGCGGGCTACCTCGCCGGCATGGGCCAGGTCACGATCACGACCGAGCCCGGCGCCGACGTGACCCTCTTCCGCTACGAGCGCGAGCATCGCCGCCTGGTGCCCCACCGCCTCCGCGAGCTGGGCCGCACCCCCATCCGCGACCTGTCCCTGCCGATGGGCAGCTACCTGCTGCTGCTTCGCGCACAAGGCAGGGCAGACGTACGCTATCCACTGCGCATCGAGCGCGAGGGGGCCTGGGACGCCACCGCGCCTGACGGGCAGCACCACGCGATCCCGCTCCCGCTCGACAGCGAGCTCGGCAGCGGCGAGATCTACGTCCCCCCGGGCTGGTTCGAGGCCGGCGGTGATCCCGAGGCGGTCGACGCCCTGCCCGCCCGCCGGCTGTGGGCCGACGGCTTCGTCATCCAGCGCGATCCGGTCACCACCCGGGCCTTCCTGGCCTTCCTCGACGACCTCGTCCGCCGCGGTGAGCGCGACCGGGCGGTCGAGTACGCCCCCCGCGCCGCCAGCGGCGAGCTGCTCGTGCGCGTCGGTCAGGACGGGCGCTTCGGCCTGCCCGACGCCTCCGTGCTCCACCCCGACGCGCCCGTGGTCGAAATCAGCTGGCTCGCCGCCCACGCCTACGCCGCCTGGGCCAGCGAGCGCACGGGCCAGCCCTGGCGCCTCCCCGGCGAGCTCGAGTGGGAGAAGGCCGCCCGCGGTGTCGACGGCCGGCTGTACCCGTGGGGCAACTACCTGGACCCGTCGTGGGCCGTCGTCGGCGACTCCCACGAGGGCGAGCCGCGCCTGCACGCGATCGACTCCGGGACGATCGACATCAGCCCGTACGGTGTGCGCGGCATGGGCGGCAACACCCAGGACTGGTGCCTGGACGGCTGGGGCCTCGACGGCCCACCCGGCCCGCGGGTCCTCGTGCCCGAGATCGAGCTCGAAGCGGTGGAAACCGGACCCAGCCGCGTCTACCGCGGCGGCCACTGGCGCAGCAGCCACCGCATGGCTCGCTGCGCCGCCCGCCACCACCGCAGCCCCGACGCCAGGTTCCGCACGCTGGGCTTCCGCCTGGTGCGGAGCTGGCCCGGCGTGGCGGTGGAGAAGGCGGAGCGGGACGCGGCGTAGGGGGGCGTAGTCCCCCTGAGTGGGACGGTCGGCACGCGTAGTCCCCCTGAGTGGGACGCCTGGCACGCCGAGCTGCGGATCGCCCATTGCTCGAGACGATAGAACGCCCATTTTCGCGGAGCGAGACGCTGGCGCCGGCCGGTTGTGTCCCACTCGGCGGGGCTACGCGGCCGACCTGTCCCACTCGACGGGGCTACCTCCGCCACCGCGCCATCTCGCACACCGTCACACAAAAAACACGGTCGACCCTCAAGTTCTCCCGCCGCTGGCCAGCCATCGATCGCTCCCGGGCACATTCCAGCGGCCGCCCAATCGCTTGACATCCCCTTGACATCTGGCCCTCCCCTTCCTCCCCCGGCGAGCCGTTCCCAGGATCATGCAGGGAGGAAACTCCCAGTCCCTGCCCCCCCCGGCGAGGGGTGTGGGTCCTTCCCCCGGGACCCCGGACCGTGCAAAGCACGGTCCCCCCTCGCCCTCTGGGGCGGGCCCCGCGCGCGGCTGATACGCTCGCTGCCGTGGAGGGTCCGTGATTCGCTGGGGATCGTTGTTGGTGCTGAGCGCCTGCCTGGCCGGCAACGCTGCGGAGCCCGAGGCTTCGGCGGAGCCTGCGGCCGAGGCCGCCGATGCGCCCGCAACCAGCGCTCCGGAACCCCGGACCCTCCAGGTTCACTTCTTCCGAGCCGAGCTGGTCGAGATCTGCAGGTTCATGACCAGCGGGGGCACGCCCCGAACGGTCGCCCCCGATGCCACCGACGTGAAGCTCACGCTGGACGGCGACGCCACGATCTCGTGGGAGGAGATGGCCTGGCTGCTGGACCTGGCCGCGAACGACCGCGGCTTGACCAGGGAAGGAAGCCACTTCTCCCGCACTTTCGCCGATCCGGACCCCAGCTCTCGCAACGGCACCTTCTTCGCCAGCACCCGCGACCCCGACGCGTCTCGCACCGCCGCCCTCGCCGAGCGTGTCTGGCGGGGCCGCCTCGCCGTCGACCACCGGGGCGATCTGCTCGCGCTCACCGGGCCTGCCGACGTGGCCATGGAGGCGATCGCGTACCTGTCCGAGCGCGATCACATCGCCACCCGGCCGACCGGGTCGTCGACCGTCCCCTGATCCACCGCTGCTCGCGCTTGGACCACCGGCCGTCACACCCACGAACGACGTGACGCCGCTGCCCGGGTGGCGTCGCTGGACGGCCGTTCGCCGAACGCGCGATCTGGACGAGAAAGCGCCGACGGACCTCGCTTTCAGGCCGCTCGAACGGTCGCAGCAGCCCCGCCCGAGATGTCACCTGCAGGGCCGCAATCCGACCTGATGCCAGGGGTAGTCCATGCGCCACCGTGACCCCGGAGGAGGGACCGTGCGTACGATGACCTCGATCTCGCTGGCCTTGGTGCTGGCACTGACTGCGTGTGAAGGCCCGGAGGGCCCCCAGGGACCGGCCGGTCCTGCTGGCCCCAACGGCGAAGACGGCACCAACGGCACCAATGGCACCAACGGCACCAACGGCACCGACGGTTCCGATGGCACCGACGGCACCGATGGACAGGACGGCCAGGACGGCGTCGACGGACGCGCCCTGACCATCCAGTTCGAGCCGACCCCGTTCCCCGAGACCGACGCCCAGAAGCGCGACATCCTGGCCAGCAGCAAGGCCTGGGTCGACGGCGAGGAGTACGCCATCGACTACAACACCCTCGCCCGCACCGGCGACGCGTTCGGCGCCAACACCTTCGGCGCCAAGTACGACAAGGACCAGACGCCCCTGAAGGCCGAGGACGGCAGCCTGATGCTGACCTCCTCGATGGACTTCAACAGCTTCATCCCCAAGGGCGACAAGCTGTTCATGGTCACCCAGTTCGAGACCTACCCCGGCGCCATCTACGTCAGCGAGCTGACCCAGGACGAGCCCAGCGGCAAGCTCACCGTGACGTCCACCCAGCCGGTGGACCTCGGCGACGACGGCCTGTGGAACCCCTGCGCCGGCTCGGTGAGCCCGTGGGGCACCCACCTGGGCTCCGAGGAGTACCCGAACGACCCCTGGTACGAGCAGGGTGCCGAGAGCTGGGACGACTACTACTGGGCCGTCGCCGACATGGCCTACTACTTCGGCCTCACCCCCGATGACGCCTTCGAGGACGTGGTGGCCGCGGGCTGGAACGGCCTCAACTACGGCTTCATCACCGAGGTCACCCTCGACGATGACGGCAACGCCACCTTCGAGAAGCACTACAGCATGGGCCGCGCCGCCTTCGAGCTGTCCTACGTCATGCCGGACAGCAAGACCGTCTACGCGACCAGCGACGACACCAACCAGCCCCTGCTCATGTACATCGCCGACACCGCCGAGGACCTGTCCGCCGGCACGCTCTACGCGGCGAAGTTCATCCAGACCACCCCCACCGGCGCCCCCCACGGCGCGGGCGACGTGCTCTGGATCGAGCTCGGCCACGCCACCGACGCCGAGGTCAAGGCGATCATCGACGGCGGCGCGACCTTCAGCGACTGGTGGGAGAGCGCGTCCCCGGTCGAGGGCGCGTGCCCCGAGGGCTTCACCGGCATCAACATCACGACCGGCGGATCGCCCCAGTGCGTGCGCGTCAAGGCCGGCCAGGAGCAGGCCGCGGCCTTCCTCGACACCCGCCGCTACGCCGCCTACCTCGGCGCCACGACCGAGTTCCGCAAGGAGGAGGGCTTCTCCTTCGACCCGGTCAACTCCCGCGCCTTCGTCGTCTTCTCCGAGATCGAGCGCGGCATGGAGAGCTACGGCAGCAGCGGCCGGGAGAGTAGCAGCTACGACAGCTACGGCCCCGATCACGTGCGCTTCGCCTACAACGAGTGCGGCGGCGTCTTCGCCATGGACGTCGGCCCGAACCCGAACCTGGGCTCCGACTACGTCGTCTCCAACATGTACAGCTACGTCGAGGGCGTCGACATGCGCCCGACCGATGCGTACGACGGCACGCCCTACGACGGCAACAACTGCTCGATCAACGGCATCGCCAACCCGGACAACGTCACCGTCATCCCCGGCTACGACCAGCTGATCATCGGCGAGGACACCGGCAGCGGCCACCAGAACGACGCGATCTGGGCCTACGACATGCGCATGCGCAAGCTCACCCGCATCCAGACCACGCCCTACGGCTCCGAGACCACCAGCCCCTACTGGTACCCGGAGATCAACGGCTGGGCCTACATGGCCTCGACCATCCAGCACCCCTACGGCGAGTCCGACCGCGACCAGTCCACCGGTCCCGACGACGAGCGCGGCTACGTCGGCTACGTCGGCCCGTTCCCGGCCATGCCCTGGCGCTAGGCGGCGTTCGGCCCGCGAAGCGCGGCCGGACGACGGCTAGAACGCCGAGACCGTCCCGCGGAGCGGGGCGGCCGAAGGGGCCGTAGCAAGACACGCCGCGCGAATGACGCCGCCATGAGGAACGCCGCAGGCGGATCGATTGGGAAGAGGCGTCCTTCGC
The DNA here is from genome assembly GCA_937891875.1 of uncultured Pseudomonadota bacterium. GTDB lineage: Bacteria > Myxococcota_A > UBA796 > UBA796 > REDI01. Next base: position 29,929 of record CALATR010000454.1, read on the forward strand.
GTGGTTTGGCGCAGCGTTCGACCTTCGGCAGCCGACAGGTACTCGCCCGTTCTCCCCGCCCGGCGCTGGTGCCCCCAGCGCCGGGTCTTCCCACATCCGCCCCTGACGAGGTGCCCATGCGCCGCGTGATCTCCGCCCTCCTCCTCGCCGCCTGCAGCGTCGCTCCCGAGACCCCCTCCCCGGTCGAGCCTGCCGCCGCCCCGGCCGACGACCCCAGCGCCCCCGGCGCCGAGCGCGATCTGGCCAGCGTCGACATCGCCGTCAACGAAGCCTACGGCACCCCGCCCCAGTGCTGGGCCAACCCCAAGGGCGCCGGCGGCGTCGAGCACAACGGCTGCTACACCTGCCACGCGGACGCCCGATCGCCGAACTTCATCGGCAGCCCCGAGCTGCAGGTCGAGTACGCCTTCCCCGAGGTCGCGTTCGACAACCGCTGGACCAACGTCTTCGTCGATCGCAGCGCCGCCGCCGAGGCCATCTCCGACCAGGACATCCTCGCCTGGGTCCGGCAGGACAACTACCACGCCGAGGACGGCACCATCGCCCTGCAGCAGGTCCTGTCCGACGTGCCTGCCGGCTGGGACGCCGACCACGACGGCGCCTGGTCCGGGTTCGTGCCCGACGCCTGGCTGCGCTTCGATGCCCGCGGCTTCGACCTCGACCCCGACGGCAACCCCACCGGCTGGCGCACCTACGCCTGGCACCCGCGACCCGGCCTCTTCCTGCCCACCAACGGCGCCATGGCCGACGCCCTCATCCGCCTGCCCGAGGTGTTTCGCTCCGACGCCGAAGGCGCCTTGGACCTTGACATCTACGCCATCAACCTCGCCGTGCTCGAGGCGGTCATCAAGCGGGCGGACGTGGTCATCCCCCCGACCGACGAGGCGGCGCTCGGCGTCGATCTCGACAAGGACGGCACCCTCGCCACCGCCACCCGGGTCACCTACGACTGGGCCCCCAAGGAGGATCGTCTCATGTCCTGGGTCGGCGCGGCCCGCCTGGCCAGCGACCGCGGCGAGGTCCAGCGGCCCACGGCCGGCCTGTTCCCGGTCGGCACCGAGCTGTTCCACACCCTGCGCTACATCGACGTCATCGACGGTCAGGTCGCCATGGCCCCCCGCATGAAGGAGGTCCGCTACCTGACCAAGCGCACCTGGATGACCTACGGCGACCTGCGCGACCGCGCCCAGGCAGAAGCCAAGGAGGACCTGGCCTACACCGACCGGGTGCCGCCCATCGTCGGCGACGTCGAGCACGGCGTGCGGCTCAACAACGGCTGGAACGCCGCCGCCTTCATCGAGGACGCCCACGGCCAGCTGCGCCCCCAGACCCGCCCCGAGCTGGGCTTCTGCACGGGCTGCCACTCGGGCGCGTCCAGCACCGACGACGCGGTGTTCAGCTTCGGTCGCAAGGTCGACGCCGAGGGCCGGCTGGGCGGCTGGTACCACTGGTCCGAGCACCCGATGCAGCTGACCGACTGGCAGCGCGGGGACGGCCAGGGCGCCTA
>CALATR010000455.1 GCA_937891875.1 uncultured Pseudomonadota bacterium
ACGCCGCCGACGTTGAGCACGTCGAGCACGATGGTGACCGCCCCGGCCGTGAGCGTCTCGCCCAGCGCCTCGATGTCGGAGGTGACCCGGGTCAGCAGGCGGCCCTTGGGCTGGCGGTCGAAGAAGGACAACGCCAGGCCGACCGTGTGGCGGTACACGGCGCTGCGCAGGTCGGTGATGGTCCGGATCGCGCCGACCGAGAGCAGGTAGAGGTACGCCGCCTCGGCGAACCAGCTGAAGACGACCGCCCCCAGGAAGGCGAGCGCGATGTTGCGGGTGCCGACGAGGTTCCCGGTCGCGATGTAGTCGTCGAGCGCCACCTTGAGCAGGTAGGGCTGCAGGATCGACAGCACCGCGCTGACCGGCGCGAGGAGCAGGGCAAAGACGTACCAGTGAAGGTGCGGACGGACGTACGGCCAGAGAGACGACAGCAGGGACCAGTCGGTCGCCCGACGGACGTCGCCCTCGAGCATGTCGCCCTTGGCACCGTCCTTCTTGCCTTGCGCCGGCGGCTGCTTGCCCGGCTTCGACGCGTCGGAGGCGCTCACTTGGCACCCTCCCCTTCGCGCTGCTTCTCCCAGGTCTCCTGGTACAGACCGGGACGGGCGATGAGCTCGGCGTGGGTGCCCTGATCGACCACGTGGCCGTGATCGAGCACCAGGATCACCTCGGCGTGCTGGATGGCGCTGATCCGGTTGGCGACGATGACCGTGGTCGGCGCAGCCTCCTCCGCCGGGCGCAGGGTGTCGATGAGCTGGGCTTCCGTCGCATGATCGACCGCGGAGAGCACGTCATCGAGCATGAGCAGCGCGGGATCGCGGATGAGGCCGCGGGCGAGGGCGCTGCGCTGGCGCTGGCCGCCGGAGAGCATGATGCCGGACTCGCCGACCTGGCTCTCGACCCCGTCGGGAAGCGCATCGACGTCCTGCTCCAGCGCGGCGAGCATCAGGGCCCGCTCCAGCTCACGCTCGTCGTCGCGGCCGAGCAGGATGTTGTCTCGCAGGGACTCGGAAAACAGGAAGGGCCGCTGGGGCACCAGCACCGCCCGGGTGCGCCAGGACTCGAGGTCGATCTCCCGCACGTCGACCCCATCGACGAAGACCGTGCCCTCGGGCGGGTTGTAGAGCCGGGCGAGACAGCGCAGGAGCGTGGTCTTTCCCGACCCGGTGGGGCCGAGCACGCCCAGGGTCGCGCCGGCGGGCACCTCGAAGGAGATCCCCTCCAGCGCGAGGTCATCGTCGCCCGGGTAGATGAAGCTCAGGCCCCGGACCGACAGGGCGGGCGGCTGCTCCGGTGCCGGGCGGCCGTGGGCGCGATCGGGGCGGTCGGGCTCGGGGTCCATCACCTCGTACAGGCGCTCGAGGCTGGCCTGGGCCTGCTTGATGATGGAGAGCAGGAAGCCGAGCCCTCGCAGCGGCCCTGCCAGGAACGCGACCAGGGTCGTGAACGCGACGAGATCGCCCGGCGTGATCTGCTTGTCGATGACCATGCCGCCGCCGATGTAGAGCAGCAGGAAGACATCGACCATGGCAGCCACGTTGAGGATCGGGCCGATGAGCGAGCGCAGGCCGGCGCGGTGCACCGTCGTCGTCTGGTAGTCGGCGTTCAACCCATCGAAGTGTTCCTGCATCGCATCTTCTGCAGCGAAGGCCTTCAGGGTGGCGACCCCCTCGTAGCTGGACAGGGCGTGATCGCTGACCGAGGCGATCTCCTTCTGCATCCGGCGGACCAGGATGAAGAGCCAGCGGATGGAGAGCTGGGTGAGCACGAGCCCGACGACCAGCGGCAGGAGCATCCACAGGGTCAGCCACCAGGACAGGCGCACCATCTGGAAGAGCGTGATGCCGAGCACCACGAAGACGTTCGTGACCTGGAGGAGGCCGAAGCCCGCGAGCAGGCGCAGGCTGTTGACGTCCGACGAGGCTCGGCTGATCAGATCGCCGGCGGGCCAGCGCCGGAGGAAGCTGGGCTGGTGGGCCAGGATCCGGTCGAACAGGTCCGCCTTGACCTTCGCTTCGACGAGGCGGCCGGGGGTGAAGTACAGCACCCGCGACAGGGTCCGCACGACCATGACCGCGGCCCCCATCACCGCGATGACCAGCGCAGTGTTCAGTATGACGCTGACGCCGTCATCGCCGTTGCCGAGCGCGTCGATGGCATCGGCGAGGTACAGCGGGATGGTGGTCGACAACCACGTGGTGGCGCCGAGCGAGAGTGCGCCTCCGACGTACCACAACGCGTAGCGCGTGCAGTAGGTCCGGACGAAGCGCAGCACGAGGTCCACGGAGTGACTCCAACGGGGCCACTCGGGTAGCGCAGGTCCGGAGCGCGCGCACGGTGACCGGATGGAACAGTGAGGTTCCCGGGGTGCACGGTCGCATCGGGCACGGGTGTGTCCGCCGCCACCGCTCCCGCTGTCCCGGCCTGTCCTCCGTGTGTCAACGAGGGTCATGCCGCCGAAGGCCTCGCCGCGGCCCGCGTCTGTCGTACGCAACCAAGCTCCGCAGCGAGCCCCACTCCGAGGCCATCATGTCCCGCTTCGTCACCGCCCTCTCCCTCGTCGGTACCCTCGCCCTGTCCGCCTGCGGCCTCGTCACGGTGGACGTGCCCCTGCTCTCGGGCAGCACCGACGCCCCCACCGTCGAGGTGGCGCTCGCGGACAGTGGAGGCTCCGCAGCGGTCGCGAGAGCGGACAGCGCCGAGCTCGTCAGCGCCAACGAGTTCTCCGCGGACGCGAAGGCGCAGGACAGCGTGGGTCTGCAGCCCCTCGCGGTGCCGGCCGAGGAGATCGCAGGCTTCGAGGCGGACATCGACGAGCTCGAGGCCGCGCGCTCGAACCTCGAGTCGGAGAACGCGAAGCTCCGGTGGATGCTCCAGCAGCAGAAGTCGGCGAACAGCAGCCTGGAAGCGCAGCTTGCCGCGATGGGCGGCGATGCCCAGGCCGTCGAGCGCGAGCTGGCCCAGAAGGACGCCCAGATCGCCATCATGCAGCGCAACGCCGAGCAGGCCGAGGCGGTCGCCCGTCAGGCCGAGCAGGAGAGCGCCCAGCTGGAGCGTGAGCTGGTCCGCGCCGAGCGCCGCCTCGTGGGTGCCGAGCGGGACATCGCCGCCTACATCAACGCCACCCAGGACCTCGAGCGGCGCGTGGCCCACCTGCAGCACCGGGTCGAGTCCGGTCGCGCTGCCCAGGCCGAGATCGCCCAGCTCAACGAGCAGATCGGCCGGCTCCGCGCTCGGCTGCACAACCAGCGCGCCCAGCAGGACGAGATCGCCGCCCTCACCGCCCAGGTCGGCAACCTGAAGTCCCGCCTGCAGAACCAGCGGGCCATGCAGCAGGAGATCGCCTCCCTCAAGGCCGAGGTGATCCGCCTGAAGAGCGGGCAGACCCACGTCGTGAGCGACCAGGCCGAGGTCGACCGCCTCCGCGCCCAGGTGGCCCGCCTCGAGCGGCAGCTGGCCCAGGCCCGCGCGGGTAGCGACGGCGGCGGCCGCCCCGGTGGCCGCGACGACGACAGCGATGATGACGACCGCGACGGTTCCCGCGGAAACCCGGGTCGGGGCCACGGCGACGGCCGTCCCCGCATGGCCGACAACCGCTGACGCCGATACCGCGGGGGTGGAGGTGCCCATGCGCCCGCTCACCCCCGCGGATCGCATCTTCATCCTGTCCGGCGCCGGTCTCTCCCAGGCGTCGGGCATTCCCACGTTCCGGGACGCAGAGGGCCTGTGGGAGGGTCACGACCCCATGCAGGTCGCCACCCCCCAGGCCTGGCACGCGGATCGCGAGCTTGTACGACGCTTCTATGACGAGCGGCGGGAGAAGCTCGACCAGATCGCTCCGAACCCCGGGCACGTGGCCCTCGCCCGGCTGCAGCAGGAGCTCGGTCCCGATCGGGTGCAGCTGGTGACCCAGAACATCGACGGACTGCTGGAGGCGGCGGGCGCACCCGACGTGGTCGCCATGCACGGCTCCCTGCGCCACCTGCGCTGCGAGCGCGACGAGGACCACCCCTGGGTGGAGGTCCGCGGCCAGCAGGATCCCGACGCCACCTGCACCGCCTGCGGCGCCCCCATGCGTCCCGCGGTCGTCTGGTTCGGCGAGATCCCCCTGTTCATGGACCGCATCCAGCGGGAGGCGTGCAGCTGCAGCCTCTTCGTCTCCGTCGGCACCAGCGGCGTGGTCTACCCCGCCGCCGGCCTGTCCCAGATGGCGCGCTCCTGCGGCGCCCGCTGCGTCGAGATCAACCCCGAGCCCACCGGCGGCATCTTCCACGAGGTGGTCGCCGAGACGTCCGAGGTCGCCCTGCCGAGGATCGTCGAGCGGTGGCTGGGGTAGTCACTCCTCCTCCCGGCAGGTCCGGCACGCCTCCAGGC
>CALATR010000456.1 GCA_937891875.1 uncultured Pseudomonadota bacterium
TGGGCGACCTCGACGGCGACGGAGATCTGGACGCCGTGCTCACGAACGGCGACTGCCTGGACGGCGACTTCGACCCCGACGACGACCCCAACGTGCACTACGGCGTGCGCTGGCTCGAGAACGAGGGTGGGGGCACCTGGACCCACCGCGAGATCCTCGGCCACTGGGGCGCCTACACCAGCCGGGTCGTGGATCTGGACGGCGACTGCGACCTGGACGTGGCGGTCATCAGCATCCAGGAGTACGCAGCCCTCTATGTGAACGGCGGAGGCCCCGGCCCCGACGCGCTCCCCAAGGACCCGGTCTTCTGGCTGGAGCAGCAGGACGACGGCAGCTTCGTCAAGCACTCCCTCGACGGCCTGCCCATCACCGCCGGCTTCGCGATCGAGGTGCTCGACGTCGATGGCGACGACATCCCGGACATCGTGGCGGCGCCGTTCGACTTTGGATTCGGCGAGGCGGAGCCGGATGCGGAGCACGTGGTGTGGTGGCGGGGGGTCTGGGAGTAGGCGGCGGGGATCGGCTGGAAGGGAGTCGGTCCGGGTGGCGCGGATCCACGGGTTGGAGGTCGCGTTGCTGCCAGCGGGGGAGTGGAGAGGCGGTCTCTGGTCCCTGGTCTCTGGTCTCTGGTCTCTGGGCCCAGGGCATCGGTGGTTGGAGTGGGCCAGTGGTGCGGCCGCGCACCCCTGAACCTCGCGCAATCCTGGTCACCCCACAGCTGTTGCGAGTCGCGGTGCGGGCGCTGCCGGGTCGACGGTCAGCCGCCCCCGCACGGAGTGGGCCCCAGAGACCAGAGACCAGAGACCGCCCCTCCACTCCCCTGTCCGAAGCCTCGCGACCTCCGCCCGCCGCCGCCTCTGCACTCCCCCGCTGGCAGCGACGCGACCTGACGCCGGATCCGCCCCCAACGATCCCCGTGCCATACCCCTGCACATACTGCTATCCTCCCGGTCTTGACCGGAGACCCCCATGCGCCTCGCCCTTCCCGCTCTCCTCGCGCTCACCGCCTGCGGCAGCGCCTCGTTCCCCAACGTCAGCTGCAAGGACGCCGCGTCGGAGAGCTGCGTGGAGGTCGACCCGCTCGACGAGGAGCAATCCCTGCTCGACGTCGTCAACACCGTGGGGTCGGACACGACGATCGTGCTCGGTGAAGGCACGTTCTCGATGGACAACCAGGTGACGTTCCGCGGCGCGGACGGCCTCGTGTTCATGGGGCAGGGCATGGACGAGACCGTGCTCGACTTCGGGGAGATGACCACCCAGGGCAACGGCGTGGACGCCATCGCCGAGGGCTTCACCATCGAGAAGCTCACCATCCTCGACGCCCCCAAGGACGGCCTGCGGGTGGAGGCCAGCACCGACGTCGTCATCCGCGAGGTGCGCGCCACCTGGACCAACGAGAACGACCCCGGCAACGGCGGCTACGGCCTGTACCCGGTGAGCAGCGAGCGCGTGCTCATCGAGGACAGCGAGGCGTTCAACGCATCCGACGCCGGCGTCTACGTCGGCCAGTGCATCGAGGCGGTGGTCCGGCGGAACACCGCCCAGAAGAACGTGGCCGGCCTCGAGATCGAGAACACCCAGTACGCCGACGTGTACGAGAACATCGTCACCGACAACACCGGCGGCCTCGTCGTCTTCGACCTGCCGGGCAACCCGGTGGTGGGCCGCGACGTGCTCATCCACGACAACGTCGTGACTGACAACAACCGCGCCAACTTCGCCCCGGGCGGCACCGTCGCCTACATCCCCGCGGGCACCGGCACCTTCGCCATGGCGAGCCGCCGGGTCGAGATCACGAGCAACACCTACGCCAACAACAACTCGGTCGACATCGCGCTGATCTCGGGCATGGTCGTCGACAGCGACCCCGAGAAGTGGGCCATCCCCGAGGGCGACCTGGTCGGCAGCATCGAGGGCCTGCAGCTGGACACCGCCGACGGCGTGGTCATGAACTTCCGCAGCTCCGAGATCTACGTGCACGACAACAGCCACTCGGGCTCGGGCACCGATCCGGACAACTCCGACCAGGAGGTCCGCGAGCTGGGCTTCCTGCTGTGGGTCGCGTGGGGCTCGACCCCGGTCGACACCGTGCTCTACGACACCATCGGTGAGTCGAGCTTCGACATCGAGGACGCGAGCAAGAACTCGAACGACAACCACATCTGCGTCAAGGCGACCGACGGCGTCAGCTTCGCCAGCATGAACCTGGAGAACGTCCCGGCCCTGCCCAGCAAGGACAAGATGTTCCGCCCCGAGCCGCCGTTCACGCCCTTCGACTGCGACAGCTTCACCGGCGGCCCGCTGGTGACGCCCACGTTCGCCGCCGAGTGATCATGCGCAACGTTGCTGCTCTGTACGCTGCGGTGCTCCTGGCTCCGGTCGCCGGCTGTGGCGGTGGCTTCGGCGAGATCGACCTGCCCGACGAGCCTCCCCAGCTCCTCTCCGAGCTCCAGCTGGTCCGCGCGGACGAGGACGGCAGCCTGCTCACCAACGACCGGGTCGAGCCCTACGCGCTGAACACGCCGCTGTTCTCCGACTACGCCCTCAAGGAGCGCCTCGTCTACGTGCCCGACGGGGAGGTCGCGACCCCCGACCCGCGCTGGACCTACGACTTCCCCGAAGGCAGCGCGATCCTCAAGACCTTCCTGGTCGTGCCCGACCTGCGTGAGCCCGAGGTCGACCGCCAGCGCGTCGAGACCCGCGTGCTCATCCGCAGCAACGGCGAGTGGCTCGCCTGGCCCTACATCTGGGACGAGGACGGCTCGGACGCGCGCTTCGCCCCCAGCGGCATGACCGCGTCCATGAGCGTCATCGACCGCGACGGCGCGTCTCGCGACTTCACCTACCTGGTGCCGCAGAAGAACCAGTGCCAGGAGTGCCACGAGATCGAGGACACGGTCACCGGCGAGAAGGGCATCGTGCCGATCGGCCCGACCATGCGCAACCTCGAGGGCGAGCACGACGGCAGCGAGCAGCTGCAGCGCCTCGTGGACGCCGGCCTCTTCGCCGAGCCTCTCGCCGATCGCCCCCCGCCCGCCGCCCACTGGTTCGCCACTGTGGGCCAGGACTGGTCCCAGGTCGACGACGAGACCCTGGACCGGGTGGCCCGCGACTACCTCGACGTCAACTGCGCCCACTGCCACAACGAGCGCGCGGTCAACGGCAAGACCAGCCAGCTCTTCCTGTCGTGGGACAACACCGACCGCTTCCGCCTGGGTGTGTGCAAGAAGCCCGGCTCGGCCGCCAAGGGCACCGGCGGACGCACCTGGGACATCGTGCCCGGCGACCCCGACCGGTCCATCCTGCACTACCGCCTGCAGACCGACGACGTCGGGAGCATGATGCCCGACATCGGGCGTTCGCTGGTGCACACCGAGGGGCTGAAGCTCATCGAGGAGTGGATCCGGCGCATGGACGACGCGCCGTGTGGGGTCGAGGAGTAGTCAGGTTCGAACTGGGTCTCGGCGCTTCGGTCGCGGTCGGTGGTTCACGGCGGCGGGGAGCGGTGTTGCGGCGGTCGAACCGGGAGGGAGTCGGTGGTCGAGCCGGGGGGAAGTCGGTGGTTCGTGGCTGTGCTCGGCACAGAGGCACA
>CALATR010000457.1 GCA_937891875.1 uncultured Pseudomonadota bacterium
CGCGAGACGATCCTCGACCCGCCACTCCCCCGCTCGCAGCCACGCGACTTCCCGCGAGACGATCCTCGACCCGCCACTCCCCCGCTCGCAGCAACGCGACTCTCGCCAGACTCCCGCTACGGACTACACTCGCCCCGTTCCAACGCATAGGAGTCCCATGCTGCTGCTGCTCTCTGCCCTCGCCGGAAGTCCGGCGCAGGCCGTCGAGATCGAGCACGAGACCTTCACGCTCGACAACGGCCTCGAGGTCATCCTCATCCCCGACGATCGGCTGCCCAAGGTCGCGGTCGACCTCTGGTACGACGTCGGCTCCTACGACGATCCCACCGGTCGCTCCGGCTTCGCCCACCTCTTCGAGCACCTCATGTTCAAGGGCACCGGGCGGGTCGGCGAGGGCGAGTTCGACAGCACCATGGAGCAGGCCGGCGGCTGGAACAACGCGTCGACCGCCGACGAGCGCACCAACTACTACGACGTCGCCCCGTCGAGCGCCCTGGACCTGCTGCTGTGGCTCGAGGCGGACCGCATGACCTCGCTCGACATCACGCAAAAGAAGCTCGATGTGGAGCGCGAGGTGGTGCGCAACGAGAAGCGCCAGAACTACGAGGACCGCCCGTATGGCGAGGTCTGGATCGCCATGCCGCCCGCCCTGTACTCGGCGGACAACGCGCTTCATCGGCCAGGCATCGGCAACCACGAGGAGCTGCTGGCGGCGAGCCTCGAGGACGTGCGCAGCTTCTACGCCAGCTACTACACCCCCCGCAACGCGGTGCTCACCGTCGCCGGTGACTTCGACCCCGCCGAAATCAAGGGCGAGATCCAGACCCTGTTCGGCGGCCTGCCCGATCGCCCGAAGGCGGAGCGCTCCGGCCCGGTGATCACCGGCAAGATGGCGAAGACCGACGTCGACCTGACCGACGACGTCACCCTGCCGATGGTGCTGTACATCTGGCACGGCCCGAAGGCGTACTCCGCCGGCGATGCCGAGCGGGACGTGCTCGCCCACGTGCTCGCGGGGGCCGACGACAGCCGGCTGACCCGTCGCCTGGTCAACGAGGAGCAGCTGGCTCAGGACGTCAGCACCGGCCAGTACTCGAACCGCTGGGACTCCCAGTTCATGATCTCGATCATGGCGAACCCCGACGCGGACCTCGCGCAGATCGAGGCGATCGTCGCGGAGGAGATCGCGGCGTTGAACGGGGACAAGCCCCCGACCCAAGCCGAGGTGGACCGGGCTGCGGCCAACCTCGAGATGTCGCTGCTGCACGGGGTCGAGACCGTGCTCGGCAAGGCCGAGATCCTGCAGCGCTACCGCATGTTCGTTGGGCGCACCGACTACCTGGAGGAGGACCTGGCTCGCTACGGCAAGGTGAGTATCGACGGCGTCAAGGCCGAGGCCGGCAAGCTGACCGCGGACAGCCGCCTGCGCATGCGGGTGCTGCCCGAGGGCGACGAGGGGGAGGAGTGATGCGTACGATCTTCCTGTGTTCTGCCGTAGCCATGGTCGCTCTGTCCGGCTGCAAGAAGGACGCACCGGTCGAGTCTCCGGTGCAGCCCGTCGCCGCCGCGTTCCCCGATCGCCCGGAGCCGGGCGCGCCCGAGGCGTACACCCCACCCGATCCGGTGCGCACCGAGCTCTCGAACGGCGTGCCGGTCTACGTGGTCAGCGACCCCAGCCTGCCGCTGGTCAACGTGCAGCTCGCCGTGCCGACCGGCGCGGCGATGGACCCCGCAGAGAAGGCCGGCCGCGCCGCGCTGGGCGCCTCCATGCTGGGTGAGGGTGCGGGCGATCGCACGACGCTCGAGCAGGCAGCTGCCCTCGAAGCGCTCGCTGCAAGCCTCTCTTTCGGCCTGCGCCGCGAGGCGACCACCCTGTCGCTGGACGTGCACGCCGATCGCCTGGAGGAGGCGCTGCCGCTGGCCGCGGACGCGCTCCTGCGCCCGCGCTTCGACACCGACGACTGGAACCGGGTCAAGTCCCAGCACCTGACGCTCTTGAAGGCGAGCCTGGACGACAACCGCCAGGTGGCCGGACAGGTCGGCACCCGCCGCTGGTGGGGCGCAGACCACCCCTACGGCTCCCCCAGCGACGGCACCCCCGCCTCGGTGGAGTCGCTGACGCTGAAGGACGTCAAGGCCTGGCACACCGGCGAGCTGCACGCGGGTGGCGCAGCCTTCGTGGTCGTGGGCGACGTGACCAGCGAGGAGGTCACCAAGCTCCTCGACCAGCACTTCGGCAGCTGGAAGGCGAGCGAGCGCAAGGCGATGGAGATGAAGGCCGCGGCGGCGCCGAAGGGCATCGTGGTCGTGGACCGTCCCGGCAGCACCCAGACCGTGTTCAACGTCATCATGGACGGCCAGTCGACCGACTCGGACGCCCGCGCCCCGCTGGACGTGGCGACGGTCATCATGGGCGGCTCCTTCACCAGCCGGCTCAACCGCCGCCTGCGCGAGGAGCTCGGCTACACCTACGGCGCGCGCATGGGCATGGGCCGCATGCACCACGGCGGCGTCATGCGCGTCGGCAGCTCCATCCGCGGAGATGCCACGGCAGACGCCCTGAAGGAGCTGACCGGCCTGCTCGCGAGCGCCCGGGACGAGGGCTTCACCCCCGCCGAGGTCGCCCGCGGTCGCGCCCAGGTCCTGTCCAACGTCGTCGACGGGGTCGAGACCCGCGGTGGCCTCGCCCGCACCCTGCTGGACGAGATCATCGACGGACGCCCGGTCAGCGCCCTGGGCAGCTGGGTCGGCAGCGTCGACACCATCGACGAAGCCGCCGTGGACGCGGCCGGCAAGGCGATGGACCCGAACGGCGCCCTCATCGTGCTGGTCGGCGACAAGGCCGCCATCGAGGGGCCGCTGAAGGAGGCGGGCTTCTCCGAGTTCACGGTCGTCAACGCGGACGGCAGCGATCTCTGATCCGGACGTGGACGGCGTGCGCATCGACGCGCGCCGTCCCGCCGTCGTGCTCCTCACCCTGCTCCTCCTTCCGATCGCTCTGTACGGCTGGCTCGTGCAGGCGGACTCGCTGCGCGTCCCGGGCCAGTTCACCTACGACGCCGGCCCGCCCGTCTCCGACCTCGAGCTGCTCGCCTGGCAGCTGCTGCCCCTGCTCGAGCTCGGTGTGCCCATCGCCCTCGTGCTGCTGTGGCTCGCCCTCGGTCGACCCCCGCTGCGCGCCGCGCCGGACCGTCCCGAGGCAGCACCCTTGCTGCTGCTGTCCGTCTTCGTGTGGTGGAGCGCCGCCGACCAGCTCGGCCTGACCGCGCTCCAGTGGACCGAGCTGCCGTGGACCACCGTCACCCTGCTGTGGTGGGGCTGGCTCGCCGTGGCGCTGTACGTGCTGCACCGTCAGGGCTTCAGAAGCTTCAAGCGTTGGTTTCACGGAGGCTGGCACTGGCCGGCGGTCGGCCTCGGGATCGCCGCGACCGCGGTGAGCTGGGCGATCTGGACGGGCCTGGACCAGCTGATCGCCTGGCAGCTCCTCACCGACGAGCCGAACCCGATGCAGACCCCCCTCGACGCCGGGCCGGGGATCGCGGTGCTGGACATGATGACCACCGTGGCGGGCGCGCCGGTGGTCGAGGAGATCGCCTACCGCGGCCTGCTGCTGGGGGGCCTGCGCGCCTTCGTGCCCGACTGGCTCGCCCTCGTCGTCTCCTCGGCGCTGTTTGCGCTGGTGCACAGCTACGGCCTGACCGGCACCCTCGACGTCGCGCTCCTGGGCGCGCTCTTCGGGCTGCTCTACCTGCGCACCGGCAGCCTGCTCGCGCCGATCGCCTGCCATGCAGGCATCAATGCGCTGTCGCTCCTGTACGAGTTCCTGCCGCTGCTCTCCGAGTAGCGCCATCGGGTATCGCACATCCGGCGCTTGCCCTCCCGGTCCTCCGTGGGTCATGGTGCCGGGAACACCTACTGGGAGGTCCCCATGCGCGCTGTTGCCCTGTCCGTCCTGACCCTCGGCTTGACCGGCTGCCTCACCAGCGGGGTCGTGCAGACCGCCGAGACCGCGGGCAAGGACACCTTCCAGTTCGCCTTCGAGCCCGGCGTGGTCGGCGCCGCCGGCGGCGGAGGCTCCGTCGTCGGACCCTCGATCAACCTCTCCGCCCGCTACGGCATCTCCGACAAGGTCGACATCGGCGGGCGCATCGGCACGACCCTCATCGAGCTGTCGGCCAAGGCCATGATCACGGAGCCCAACCCCGACGAGGTCCAGGTCTCCATCGCGCCGCACATCGGCGGCCTGGCTGCGGGCGCG
>CALATR010000458.1 GCA_937891875.1 uncultured Pseudomonadota bacterium
GCGGCACCGCCGCCGTCCTCGGCTCCTGGTTCCTGCTGGCCCGGGTCCTGGAGCTGAATCGGACGCCCGCGTTCGTCGTGATCGGCGAGGAGCGCGTCGCGCTGGCCGTGCGATCCGGCGGCCTGTGCACGTTCGAGCAGCGTGAGGAACTGCAGGCGTCCGCGGCGGATCCTCGGCCGGCGGCGCACAGCACCGGCGAGCGGGTTCGGGTGGTCGGCCCCCGGGGGGAGGCGACGTCGACGATCGTGAGCGAGCGGGCGTACACGGTCGTGCGCTGGGATGGTCGGACCGAGGGCGTGGTCATCGCCGACGACTTCGAGGAGGGTTCGGTGGTGGTCGACCACGACGGTCGGCTGATCGGGTTCGCGCGGGACCAGGTCGGCGGGGTGGGGACGGTCGTGGAGGTGGTGGACCTGGCGGAGGGGTTGGCGGGTATTGGACTTCCGCCGCAGATCCTGGAGTGGGTGTACGGCGGGGACGTCCGTGCGATCTACGACGGCCCCTGGTTCGACCTGCATGCGACCGGGCCCACGTTCGAGCTGATTGCGCTCGGAGGGAGGTGGGCACAGGCCGCGTTGGCGTATGTGGGGCAGTGGCCGAACGAGGGTCACATCGGTCTCTTCGCCGATCTGAAGGGCACGCGCGGGATGGCGTCAGCGGCGATGGACGTGGCGATGACGCTCATCTCCAGCGCAGCCGCCCTGCACCCGAGCGCGCTGGGGAGGCTCCAGGCGGCGCTGGGCGAGTTCGGACTGGGGCGGGACGAGGACTCGCAGGAGGCCCTCGCCCGGCTTCGGGCACTGTTCGCGCTGTTGTCTGACTTCAGCGCCGACGAGGCGGCTGGCTACGTCGCGTTTCGGGATGCCCTCAGGCGGTCGGACCCTCTGCCAGGCGGGATGGAAGCGATCGGCGCGATTCCTGCCGGGCTGGTCGCGCGGTTGATCGAGGAGCCGCTCGCGTACTGGCGTTCCTACGTGCTGTATCGCGGGGTCGGCCAGAGACCGACGCACTGGGAGCGTGTGGTGGCGGTCGCGATCACGCAGAGCCGCGACGTCGACGAGCTTCGGCTGGGGTGTCGCCGTGCGGCGCTCGACGAGCTCGACCTGCCCGAAAGACACCGGATCAGGAGGATCCTGGAGGACCGGAGGCAGGCGTTGCTCGGCCGCGGCGAGTCGCTCGAAGGCTCGCCCGAGGCGACGTTGCTGGAACGGATGGCAGTGCCGTGGGTGTGGGTCGACGTGCCGTTCGATGCCGACCGGGAGAAGCTCGCCGACGCGTTCCCTGGCGTGCGCGTGGACGTCGCCATGCGGGAGACGGCGACCGATCGGATCCCGGACATCGATGTGCTGGTGGTCGGCAACCTGCGTCTGCAGGGGGTGCGCTCTCCGACCTCGCTTCCCGCGGCTCTCGACGCCGAAGACGTCCGTGTCGTGGTGCTCGCCGACGGCGACGAGATCGCCGACGACATCCGCGCCCGCGCCGACCTGGTGCTCGACCGCGGAACCGTGCTCGACGCCATCCACGCCGGACTGGACCTGATCCGCCGCGATCGCGAGCCCGAGGCGGGCTGACCCTCGTGGGAGCGGGGCGGGTGCGCCAGCGGACCTGGCGTAGTGCCCCCCAACGGGCCGGCCGACGCGTAGTGCCCTCGAGTGTCGGGGCGTCCGACGCGTAGTCCCCCCGAATGTCGGGGCGGCGCCCCTCATGGGGACGCAGACAAAGGAAAGTCCGGTTTCAACCGTAGCCGCCCACGCGCGAACTCGCTCGCCGCGCGCGAGGTACCGACATTCGACCCACTACGCGTCGCCGGTACCGACATTCGACCCCACTACGCGTCGCCGGGGGCGGTCGCACACGCCCCACGACCCACGCCCCCCGAAACTCGAAACTCGAACCTCGAACCGCTGTCCACCCCCGACATGCGTCTCTCCCTGCCCCTCCTCGCCGCCCTCCTCCTCCCCGCCTGCACCCAGGCCGTGCCCGTATCGGGCTCCACGCCCACCGATCCGCTCGTCACCCAACCCTGCGTGCACCTGCCCGTCGGGCCGCCGGACGGGGAGGGCTACCGGGTCGCCCAGGGGTTCACCGAGAACAACCACCTCGGGGAGGACTGGAACGGGGTCGGGGGCGGCAACACCGACAAGGGGGACCCGGTCTACGCGATGGCCGATGGCACGGTGACGTTCGCGGACGAGGGCGGGCCGGGGTGGGGGCCGGTGGTGACAGTGGCCCACCGCTTTGCCGAGGCGGACGGCGTCCGCGGCTACGAGTCGCTGTACGCCCACCTGGACCGCATCGACGTGACGGTCGGCCAGCCGATCGGCCGTGGGCAGCAGCTCGGCACCATCGGGGATGCGCACGGTCGCTATGTCTCTCACTTGCACCTCGAGGTGCGAGACGTGGTCGGGCTCCCCATCGGTCCCGGCTACCGTCGTGACACCAGCGGCTACATCGACCCCCGTCAGTGGGCGGCCCGCCACCGGGATGGCTGCGGCAAGCGCCCACATCTGGCGCCGGACTGACTTCGGGACCGCTGAGAGTTCAGTTCACATGAAACACAGAACTTCACCGCATCTGCACACGTGATGCTGGCATGTGTTGGCGTGTCAATTGCCGCGTCAAGCTTTGTGTTCGAAGTGTCAAAAGCGAATTTGAAACGGAATAGCCTCAGATTCGCTTCCGTGGCCTCGGTTACATCTTGCAACATCGCAAATTTGCCGGGAGAAACTGGTTCCTGTTGGATTCACATCATCTCCACAGGGTTTGGGCAGCGGAAGAGGATTCCGCATGCAACCCCTGAGGCCCGAACAACGAACGGCCAAATGGTCTGTACGGAGATGAAGATGCGAACCACGCTTGCTGCGTTGGCCCGGGGGGCTGCGCTTCCGCTCGCTGCTCCTCTGGTTGGTATTGCGTTGGTGGGTTGTACCACCAATGTTGCGCCCACCACCCCCTCCGTGGGTATCGGCCCCGATGGGGCGACCACGGTGGATGATCTCGTCCTGCAACTGGACGGCGAGCCTGCCGATGACGACGGGGATCTCGTGTCCCTGAACGTGGCCTGGTCGGTCGACGGTACCCGCCGGGCGGACCTCGACGGCTCCCGCTCGGTGCCCGCCGACATCACCCGCAAGGGTCAGACCTGGTCGGTCAGCGTCACCGCCAACGACGGCCAGCAGAACGGCGACACCAAGACCGCCGACATCTCCGTGGCCAACGCGGCCCCGGAGGTCGAGCTGACCGCCGTGCCCTTCGCCCCCCAGGCGGACGAGCCCATCGTGGTCGACGCGGACGCCTTCGACGCCGACGGCGACGAGCTCACCCTCACCTGGTCCTGGACCGTCGACGGCGCCGATGCCGGCATCAGCGGGCCGGTCGTCCCGGCCGACCGCACCGCGCGCGGCCAGGTCTGGGAAGTGTCCGTGATCGCGTCGGATGGCGAGGCCCAGAGCGAGGCCGCCTCCGCGGTCGTCGACGTGGCCAACCGCCGCCCCACCGCCGAGGCCGTCGTGCTGACGCCGTCCGCCGC
>CALATR010000459.1 GCA_937891875.1 uncultured Pseudomonadota bacterium
CGAAACTCGGCCTCCCCGGGGGATTCACCCCCGGACCCCCGTGCAGATTCCCACGCTCCGCCGTTGCGAGTTCGTACCGCGTAAGCTCCGCTTTCGCAGTACGCCCTCGGTCGCCGTCGGTGGGAATCAGCCCGGACCGCCGGTTCCACGCGCCTTCTCGGCCCGCTCGCGCCGACGCTTCTCGCTGGCGGTGAGCGCCGCCAGCGCGGCCGGATCGATCTCGCCGCCGTCCTCCTGGTCGTTCGACCGGGCGAAGTCGGGGATCAACTTGGAGAGGAACGGCTTGACGTCCTGCATGACCAGGATGGTCGGGCTGGCGACGTAGATGGTCGAGTACGTACCGAACACGATGCCGAGCAGCATGGCGAAGGCGAACGCCCAGATGACATCCCCGGCGCTCGGCATGCCCATGAGTGCGGGCAGGGTCTCGCCGCCGAACAGCAGGAAGGGCAGGATGGCGAGGAAGGTCGTGACCGACGTCGCCAGCGTCCGGGCCATCGTCTCGTTGATGGAGACGTTGATGAGCTCGGGCATGTCCTTGCGGCGGTAGCGGTCCTGGTTCTCGCGGATGCGGTCGTAGATGACGATCGTGTCGTTGAGCGAGTAGCCGACGATGGTGAGCAGGGCGCCCACGATGGCCAGGTTGATCTCGAGCCCGACGATGACGAACACGCCCGCGGTCAGCGACACGTCGTGGAGCAGGGCCAGGACGGCGCCCGGGGCGAACGCGATGTCGAACCGGAACGCGATGTAGACCAGGACCAGGCCCAGGGTGATCAGGATGGCGACCAGTCCCTGGGTCGCGAGGTCACTACCGACCTTGGGACCGACCGAGTCCGTCGCGAGCACGACGAACTCCTGGGGGATCTTCTCAGCCAGCGCATCGGTGATGTTGTCGGCGATGCCGGGCAGACGCACGCTGATCTCGCCGCGCTCCTTGGCCTCGGCGACGGTGACGCCCTTCATGCCCTCGAGCACGCCCTCGATCTCGGACAGCGGAGGCGAGGTGCCGCTGGTGAACGGGATGGACATGCGCGCGCCCACCTCCGCCTCGGTGCGGGGCTCGCCGATGGCGTCAGCGCCATACTTCTCCCGCAGCTTGTCCATGACCTGGGCCTGCAGCTCCGCCGAGCCCTTGGTCGTGTCCTTGATGCGGATCTGGTATTCCTGATTGTCCTCCGGGCCGACGCTCTGCACGACGTCGTCGCCCAGCTGCATCTCCTTGAGCGCCTCGCGGATGTCGTTGACGCCCACGGGCTCGCCGTCCAGGATGGTGATCTCCTGGGTCTTGTCGTCCATCTCGGCGTTGAACTTCAGGTGGATCTCGGTGCCACCCTGGAAGTCGATGCCCCACTGGGGACCCGGGTAGCCGAAGAAGAGGATCCAGCTGACGATCACCATCACGCCGGAGATGCTGGCGAAGATCCAGCGCGGCTTGACGAAGTCGATGGTCAGCGAGTCGAGCTTGTTCTTGAGCCAGTCCATGTCGGCCTCAGATCCGCAGCCGCGCGGTCGCGCGTCGGGTGACGATCTCGAGCAGCGAGCGCGTCACGAACAGCGCCGTCAGCAGGGTGGTGCCGATGCCCATGAGCAGGGTGACAGCGAAGCCCTGGATGGTCACGTTTCCATACGAGAAGAGCACGACGCCGGCGATGGCGGTGGTGATGTTGGCGTCCAACACCGCCACTGCCGCCTTCTTGAAGCCAGCTTCGACCGCCTTTCTGGCGTGCTGGCCCATCTTGATCTCTTCTCGGATCCGCTCGTAGATGATGATGTTCGCGTCGACCGCCATGCCGATGGTCAGCGCGATGCCGGCGATGCCCGGCAGGGTCAGCGTCCAGCCGAAGAGCGACAGGCCGGCGAGCATCAACAGGATGTTCAGCACCAGCGCGATGTTCGCGATCAGGCCGGGACCCCGGTACCAGATGGCCATGAAGATGAGGACGACGAGGCCGCCCGCGATGGTTGCGATGCTGCCCGCCTCGATGGCCGCCTCACCGAGTGACGGGCCGATCTGGCGGACCGAGCCGATGCTGACCGGGGCGTTGAGCGAGCCCGTGCGGAGCACGACGGCGAGGGCCTGAGCGTCCTGCTGGGCGTTGACCTGCTGGCCCATCGTAATGCGCGCGCGACCGCCACAGATCCGCTCGTTGATGGACGGCGCGGACTGCACTTCCTTGTCCAGGATGATCGCGAACTGGTCGTCGACGTGCTCGCCGGTGAAGTCGCAGAAGATGGTCGAGCCGCGGGGCTTGAACTCGAGCTGCACGTTCGGCTGCTGGGTGCGCGGGTCGAAGCCGACCTCGGCGCCGTTGACGTCCTGGCCCGTGAGCACGACCTTGCTGACCAGCGCGTAGGCCCGGGAGCGCTGGCGCACGATCTCGCCGGTCTCGTCGTCCTGGTCGACGGCGAACTCGAAGAGCACCTGGCGATCCTTGGGCAGCATGCCCTCGGTGTGCAGGTAGTCGTTGAGCTGATCGACGTCTTCGTAGACGCTGGGAGGAAGCGCGATCTCGGCCTCGCGGAGGATGCGCTCCAGCTCGCGGCGGCGGAAGTCGGGGTCCACCAGCTTGAACTCGAGCACCGCGGTCTTGCCGATGGCGGACACCGCCGTCTTGGTGTCGGCCAGACCGGGCAGCTGCACGCTGATGCGCCCGCCGCCCTTGCGCACGACGACCGGGTCGCGGACCTTCGTCTCCGCGACGCGCTTGCGCAGCACGTCGAGGATCTGGGTGATGGCCTGCTCCTGGATCTCGTCCCGGCGGGTGCCGGTCATCTCGAAGCGGTGCCAGGTGCCCTCGTCGTCGGTGAGGCTGTCCAGGTACTCGTACTGGTCGGGCAGGGACTCGCCGAAGAAGCCCTGGATGGCGTCCGCGCCGTCCGAGGAGCGCACCTCGATGATCGGGTCGTAGCGGTTGCGGCGGGCCGCCTCGATGGTCAGGCCCTTCTCCTTGCCGTCCTCCTCGAGGAAGGTCAGGTCCCGGTTGGCCTGGGAGAGCAGCGCCTCGTCCAGCTCCACCTGCAGGGTGAGGTCGACGCCGCCCTGGAGATCGAGCCCCAGGGGCATGCGGGTGTCGGGCAGGATGGCGAGCAGCCACGCCGGGAGGGGGTTCTCCTTCACCACGGCCGAGTCGGTGTCGTCCGTGCCGTCGCTGTCGTCGCCGGCCTCCACCTGGGCCATGATCGGCGAGAGCACGCCGGGCATGGGGGTGACGGCGAGGTCCTCGGCGAGGCTGGTGTAGCCGCCGACCCCGGCCCAGCTGCCGGTCGTGACGCCGGTCGCGTCGGGGTCGTCCTCGGCCGGTGCATCGGGCACGACCACGCCGCGGACGGCATCGTCGACCACGAGGAACAGGGGCCCCGCGTCCGCGAACGGCGCGTCGACGGTGACCTTGCTGCCCGCGGCCTTGGTGACGTTCAGGTCCAGGGCCATGCTGCCGGGGGCGCCCCCGGCGAGGGCCGTGACCTCGGGCCGGCTCGCGATGGCGGACGCGGTGGTCGGGGCCTCGGCACCGTCCTCCAGCTCGAACTCGACCTGCAGCGGGTGCAGGCGGACGACCGGGGCGGGATCGATGTTGTCGATGATGTCCTGGTTCGAGACCGTGAAGTAGCGGCGCACCACCACCCGGTCGTTCTCCACCACGACGCCGTCGATCTTGAGGTCCGCGGCCTCGAGGCGCTTCTCCACCGCCTTCGCGAGGTCCTCGGGCTCACCCTCCAGGACCAGCAGCTCGAACTCCTGCTCGAACTGCTCGGCCTGCTGGTTGTCGTCCCGGATCTCCTTCGCCTTGTCGGCGTTGGGATCGGCCTGGAAGATGGTCGGCAGCAGCACGTAGGTGCTGCCGACGAAGAGCGCGGCGATGAGGCCGAGCCTGAACCACTGGGAGCCTTCCACCGGCCTACCCCTTCTTTCCGTCGGTGTCGGAGTCGCCGGAGGGCTCGGACACGCGGGAAGCGATGGCCTCCTTGTCCATGACCACCGTGGTCTTGCTGGCGATCTCCACCTTGATCTGCTGGTCGTCGACGCTGACGATCTTGCCGTGCATGCCGCCGCGGGTCACGACCCTGTCTCCGCGCGCCAGGCTGGAGAGGAGCGACTCGCGCTCCTTCTTCTCCCGCTGCTGGGGGCGCCAGATCAGGAAGTACATGATGGCACCCATCGCGCCGAACAGGAGCAGCATGCTCGTGATGTCCCCGCCAAACAGGCCCCCTCCGGAGGGAGCCGCTTGCGCGGGGATGAGCAGCCAGGCGGGCACGATGGGCATCAGGTCTCCGTGGGCCGGTAGCATCCGGCTGGCGGACGCGCGGAGGGGTCGAACAGACCACGCCAAGGGAAGCACCCCAGCGCTCCGGTCAACCCCGAAATCGAGGCCCCGTCCGGGTCCCAGCGCGAGTCCGGCCGGGGTTATCCGACCCCGTTGACGCTCGCCACCCGAGCCTCGGCGTGCAGGGCATCGAGGGCTACCGCATCGTCAGCGACGATGGCATCGCGGACCCGGGACATGAGGCTCGCGAGGTAGGTCAGGTTGTGGATGCTGACCAGCCGCTTCATCAGGAGCTCCCTCGTCTTTGCGAGGTGGCGCAGGTAGGCGCGGGAGTATCCGGTGCAGGTCTCGCAGCTGCAGTTCGGGTCGAGCGGACCGGGATCCTCGGCGAAGCGCGCCGCCTTCACGGTCAGCTTGCCGACGCTGGTGAACGCGGTGCCGTGGCGGCCGGCGCGGGTGGGTGCGACGCAGTCGAAGATGTCGACCCCGCGCTTCACCGCCTCGACCATGTCGGACGGAATGCCGACGCCCATCAGGTACCGCACGCGATCCTCGGGCAGGTGGGCCTCGGCTGCGCTCACCATGGCTGCCCCGAGCGCCGGGTCCTCCCCCACCGACAGGCCGCCGATCGCGTAGCCGTCGAGATCCAGGTCGGCGAGCTCGCTGGCGTGCTCGGCGCGCAGGTCCTCGAACATGCCGCCCTGCACGATGCCGAACAGGGCCGTGCGCTCGGGGTGGCGCCGGGCCGCCAGGCAGCGCTTCAGCCAGCGGGTCGTGCGATCGGTGGACTGACGGGCGCGCTCGCGATCGGCGTCGGGCACGAGGCACTCGTCGAGCTGCATCGCCACGTCCACGCCCAGCGCCTCCTGGATCTCGACGACCAGCTCCGGGGTGAGGAAGCGGATGTCGCCGTCCTCGGGGCTCTTGAAGCGCACGCCCTCCTCGGAGAGCTTCACGTGCTCCTGCATCGAGAAGACCTGGTAGCCGCCGGAGTCGGTGAGGATCGGCCCGTCCCAGGACATGAAGCGGTGCAGGCCGCCCATGCGCGCGATGAGCTCGTGACCAGGCCGGACCCACAGGTGGTAGGTGTTGGACAGCACCATCTCGGCACCGGTGGCCCGCACCTCGTCGAACGTCAGGCCACGCACCGTCGCGCGGGTGCCCACGGGCATGAAGGCCGGGGTGCGCACGGTGCCGTGGGGCAGGGTCAGGGTGCCGGCACGGGCCGTCCCGCACCGTGCCTCGACCTCATAGGAGCAGCATCGCGTCGCCATAGCTGTAGAACCGATAGCCGCGGTCGACGGCGTCTGCGTATGCGGCGAGCAGGCGCTCGCGGCTGCACAGGGACGCCACCAGCATGAGCAGGCTGCTCCGCGGCAGGTGGAAGTTGGTGATGAGCCCGTCCACGCAGGCAAAGTCGTAGGGTGGACGGACGAAGAGGGTCGTGGTGTCCGAGCCGACCCGGGGTACCCGGCTGCCATCGCGCGGGGTCGCCGCCTCCAGGGTCCGGGCGCTGGTCGTGCCCACGGCGATGACGCGCCCGCCGCGCTCGCGAGTCTGTGCGATCGCCGCCGCGGTCGCCTCGGGCACGGTCCAGGGCTCGGCGTGCAGGCTGCCCCGCGCGACATCCTCGTCGGTGAGCGGGCGGAAGGTGCCGAGTCCCACGTGCAGGGTGACCGTCGCGAAGCCGATGCCGGCCCGGTCGAGGTCGTCGAGCAGCTCGCGGGTGAAGTGCAGCCCTGCGGTGGGCGCCGCAGCCGAGCCGGGATCCCGCGCGTACACCGTCTGGTAGCGGGTGCGGTCCGCCTCCTCCGCCCCGCGGCCCAGGTAGGGCGGAAGCGGCATCTCCCCTGCCCTCTCGAGGACGTCGAGCACAGGCGCGTCGAAGCTCACCCGCACCTCGCCGGGCGCCTCCGCCGGCCCCTCGATGGTCGCAAACCCACCTCCATCCAGGGCGATCCGCGTGCCGGGCCGCAGCTTCTTCGCGGGCCGGGCCAGGGCGCGCACCGGACCCTCGCCCACCTCGAGCACCAGCAGCTCTGCCTTGCCCCCGGTCGGCCGGGTGCCGCGGAGGCGGGCGGCGAGCACCCGGGTGTCGTTGCCGACCAGCAGATCGCCCTCGCGGAGGAGTTCCGCCAGGTCGCCGAAGCGCAGGTGGGCGCTCCCCGTCCCCGACCGGGGCAGGTGCATCAGGCGGGACCCATCTCGACGATCGGCGGGGTACCTTGCGATCCGGTCGTCGGGCAGGTCGTAGTCCCAGAGGTCCAGGCTCGACATGGCCGGCCCTATAGCAGCTTGACCAGCGATCGGATTACCGGGCCGACCGCACAGGAGCACAGACCATGTCCGACAAGCGCCTCACCCGCCGCCGCCCCAAGACCGACGAAGGCGGCGCCACCCTGGCAGATGCGCTGTCCCGGGCGGGTCGTCGCGCGGCCCTGGATGCCGTGAAGTCCGAGACCATCGTCGAGCGCGAGGGTCCGGTCCAGTCCGTCCGCCGTCGCGAGCCCGGCAAGGCCCCCGCCGGCGAGGCGGTCCAGCCGACCGGCCCCAAGGTGGAGGTCGACCTGTCCGGCCTCGAGGCGCTGTCCCAGATGGACGCAGACGACCTCGCCGCCCTCTACGACGCGCAGCCGATCCACAAGCGCCTGACCGAGGGAGACCGCGTCACCGCCACCGTCATCCGCGTGTCCGGGCAGGACGTGCTGCTGGACGTGGGCGGCAAGACCGAGGCGGTCATGGAGGCGAGCGAGATCCCCGACCTGCACCCCGGCGAGACCGTGGACGCCTGGGTCGTGTGGTCCGACGGCGAGCAGGTGCGCCTGTCGACGAAGCTCCAGGGTCACATCGCCGCGTCCTTCCTCGAGGAGGCGGCCGCCGCCGGCGTGCCGGTCGAGGGCAAGGTCGTGTCCCACAACAGCGGGGGCTATCAGGTGAAGGTCGGCGATCAGACTGCCTTCGTGCCGATCAGCCACATGGACCGTCTGCGTGGCGCCGACCCCGAGACCTACGTCGGGCGCACCTTCTCCTTCGTCGTGCTCGAGGCCGGCGAGCGCACCGTGCTGTCCCGCCGTCGCCTGCAGGAGCGCGAGCTGTCCCAGCGCACCGACGCCCTGTGGGGCAGCCTGCAGCTGGGCGACGTGGTCGACGGCGTCGTGACCCGCGCGCTCGACTTCGGCGTCTTCGTCGACGTGGACGGGGTCGAGGGCCTGCTGCCGCGCTCGGCGATCACGTCGGACAGGGAGGCGGACCTGTCCGCCGAGTTCCCGTCCGGCCGCCAGCTGAAGGTGCGGATCACCCGCATCGATCGCGACGCCAAGCGCGTCAGCTTCGCGATCGACGGGCACCGGGTGACGCGGGCCGAGCGCGAGGCGCGCCCCGCAGCCGCCGGCAGTGCCGGCGAGAGCGGCTTCGGCACCCTCGGCGATCTGCTGGGCAGCTGGAAGAAGTAGTCACCGAGTGCAGGTGAACACCGGCCGCTGGTTCGCGTAGCTGCCCCAGCGGCCGTAGTTGTCGTAGTAGCTGCCGAAGTTGTGGGTCTCGCAGGACCCCTCGAAGTTGCCCGTCGGGTACGAGCTTCCCGTCTCGTAGCACCACATGCACTGGGCCGAGTTGTTCACGTCGCCGACGGAGGTGTGGCCGAAGTCGCGGGCCAGATCCGACAGCAGCGCGCTGTTCCAGGTCAGGGTGACCCGCGAGGCCGTGGCCGACAGGCCCACCGAAGAGCAGACCGTCGCGTGCTCGGAGGCATACGCCGCGTGGTCGGCCTTCACGAAGTAATAGCCCGCCCGGAAGCTGACGTTTCCTCCGCCCACCCGAACCTCGGCCGTGGCCGGCTCCGACGCGGTGTCCCCGTCGCTGGCGGTGACGGTGCAGACCCACTCCTGCCCCTGCGCCGTGTCCTCGGCGATGATCGTGTCGCCGATGAAGGCGGTGGTCCCGGTGCTTCCGGTCCACGCCGCCCCGTCGACAGTCCAGGAGAACGTGTAGCTGATCGCGTCACCATCGGCGTCGAAGGAGGGGGCGGCCACCTCGCACCAGATGTCGTCCTCCTCGGTGCCCGGCTCGATCCGCAGGGTCGGTGGGGTCGGAGGGGAGTTCAGGATCGCGACCGGCCCGGCCGTGACCGGCTCGCTGTCGTC
>CALATR010000460.1 GCA_937891875.1 uncultured Pseudomonadota bacterium
CGCCGGGGGCTTGGCCGCCGCAGCCGGGGCGTCGGGCCGGGACTCGGAGAAGTCGGGGGCGCTGACCGCCGCGACCAGCGAGTCCGTCGACAGGGACGGGGCCGGCGCCGGAGCGACCGCAGCCTCGAGGGGCTGGTAGCCGACGTAGAAGACGCTGTTGCCGATGAGCAGCTCGTCACCCGGCAGGATGGTCATCTCGGTGGGCTGCTTGCCGGTCGACGTCGGGTACAGCGGGAAGACCGCGCCGTCCCGCCGCACGTAGACGAAGCAGTGCTTGGCGGTGCAGACGACCGCCGGCTCCTCCGCCGCGAGGTCGATCTCCGCGTGGTTCGACGCGACCATGATCGAGTCGGTGTAGAAGCGGCTCTTCTCGATGTCCCCGGTTCGGGCGCGGATGTACGCGCCCTCGTCCACCTCGGGCTTCCAGTGGATGTTCCGGTTGTCCGGGTTGTCCGGGAGCACCACCCGCGCATCGATGGCGCGGCCGACGGTCCAGTTCTGGCCCCACATCATGTAGTTGGAGCTGGCCGGCCGGCGGATCTCGGCGACGTAGGGCCACTTTTCGACCTTCAGGCCCCGCAGGTAGCGGAACTGCAGCGGCTGGCCGAGGGCGGTGATGGTGTGGTCCTGATCCAGGGTCACCGGGGCGCCGACGGGCAACGGGGCGCCGTCGAGCTCGATGCCCTCGATGTGGGCGATGAGGTTCACCTCGCGGCGGCGGACCTGGAACGTGGCGGCCTTGTCCTCCACCACGGTGCCGAGCTCTCCGCGGCTGCCGAGGTAGACGTCGTAGCCCTGCATGAAGTTCTTGAAGTGCACCCGCTGGAGCAGGGCGCCGCGCTCCTGCAGGGTGAAGATCCGCTCCGACGGGGCCTCGGGGATGATCGTCTTGGACAGCGACATCGTGGAGTCGATGCGCTGGACCTCGTCGCCGAGCATCATGGGCGGCGCGATGGACGGATCAGCCTGCTCCATGTCCTCGACGATGGCGAGCACGATGTAGGCCAGGGGCTCGCCCGCGCGGGTGGCCAGGGTGACGACGCTGGTGTCGCCCTGCTCCGAGGTGGTGAGCTGGTAGCGGTCCTGCAGGTCGGGGCTGATGATGTGGACGAAGCCGCCGTCATCGCCCTGGCGCAGCCGGTAGAGTGCGGACTCCTGCAGGGACGGGTGGCTGAAGTTGTCCAGCCAGGAGCTGCCCATCGTGAAGAGGATCTGGTCGTTGTAGAGGCGACCGACCTCCTGGTAGCCCTCCCACACGCCGGGCACGTTGACGTGCAGGGCGATGACCGGACGGCTGCCCTTGACCGGGCCGGTGTACAGGTTGGACAGCAGGCCGGTGACGAACTCGCCTGGGCGCAGGCCCAGCTCGGTCCCGCCGAGCTCCGGGGAGCCGTCGCACAGGATGCGGAAGCCCAGCTGACGATCCGGGTACTTCCTGTGGAATCCCTCGCGGGCACAGTAGTCGTCGAACGACGCGATGAGGGCACGCAGCGCCCGCGCGATCCAGGGCTCACCCCGGCCGGTCTGGGTGCGCTCGTGATCCTCCCTCGAGAGGATCAGCAGCACATCGGTGAAGCTCGCCGTGTTGGGCGTGCCGAAGCCGGTGCGCGTGGCGTTGTGGTGGGTCGTGGCGATGTGCACGCCCAGACCCTCGCGGCTCTCCACGTACGGCGACGTGTACCAGAGCAGCGTGGGGTCCTCGACCAGGTCCCCGTCGGTCCGGTGCCTGCGCAGCCGGTTGTTGTAGTAGGGGTTCGCCTCGTCGATGGCGACGGATCCACCCACCCCGCCGGACAGGCCCCTGGTGGGCTCCGACTGGTGGAGGTTGTCGACGAAGTCGTTCACGCCCATCCTGGCTCTCTCCACGTCCGAGGGAGCGCAGCGTACCCCGAGACCCCCAGCGCGCACCACCGCCGAAGGGGCAGATCCGGACCCGAACCTGACAGGTCCCGGTCGACCGGGCCGGCGAACAGGGGCTAGGCTGCCCGGCCCCGCTCGTGGAGAACGCCATGGCCGACGTCCGCCCGTTTCGTGCGATCCGCCCTGCCGATGCCCTCGCCGCCGATGTGATCGCGCCACCCTACGACGTGATCGACGAGGAGGAGGCCCGGGAGATCGCGCGCAATCGCCGCTCCTTCGTCCGCGTCACCCGCCCCGAGGTGGATCTGCCCGCGGGCACGGACGCGCACAGTCAGGAGGCGTACGAGAAGGCGCGCGAGAACCTGGAGGCGTTCCTGGCGGACGGCACGCTCATCCGCGACGAGGCGCCCACCTACTACTTCTACGGTCAGGTCATGGGGGCGCACCGCCAGGTCGGCATCCTCGCCGCCGCCTCGGTCGCCGAGTACGACGCGGGCACGCTCAAGAAGCACGAGTACACGCGCCCGGACAAGGAGGACGACCGCACCCACCACATGGAGGTGCTGGACGCCCAGGTGGGCCTCGTCTTCCTGACCTACCGGGCCACGCCGACCCTGGCGGCGCTCACGGCGTCGGTCACCGCAGCACCTCCCGCGTGGCGCGTCACGACGGACGACGGGGTGGAGCACGCCCTGTGGCCCGCGCCGGCTGGGGTGGTCGAGTCCATCCGCCAGGCCTTCGACGCGATCCCCGAGCTCTACATCGCTGATGGCCACCACCGCTCCGCCGCCGCGAGCCGGGTGCACGCCAACCGCAAGGACGCGCCCAGCGCCCACTTCCTCGCCGGGCTCTTCCCGGACGACGCCCTGTGCGTGATGGCCTACAACCGCGTCGTGCACGACCTCAACGGCCTGTCCCAGGACGCCTTCCTGCAGGCGGTCGGCGAGCACTTCGAGCTGGCTCCGACCGACGCGCCCGTGCCGACTGAGCGGGGCACGTTCACGATGTACCTGGACGGGGCGTGGCAGCTGCTGACCCCCAAGCCGGGCGTGGTGCCGACCGACGATCCGGTGGCCTCGCTGGACGTCGCCGTGCTCCAGGACCGCGTGCTCGGTCCTCTGCTGGGAATCGATGACCCTCGGCGTTCGACGCGGATCACCTTCGTGGGCGGCATCCGTGGTCCCGAGGCGCTCGCCAGGGCGGTGGACCGCGGCGCGGCCGTCGCCTTCCACCTGGTGCCGACGGGCCTGGACCAGCTGTTCGCGGTGGCGGACGCGGGTGAGGTGATGCCGCCGAAGAGCACGTGGTTCGAGCCGAAGCTGCGCGAGGGCGTGGTGGGGAAGATGCTGCGGTAGGTCGGAGGGGAGTGGCGGGGCGGATCGTCTCGCGGAGGGCCGTTGCTTCGGGGCGAGGGAGTGGAGGGGCGGATCGTCTCGCGGAGAGGCCGTTGCTTCGGGGCGAGGGAGTGGAGGGGCGGTC
>CALATR010000461.1 GCA_937891875.1 uncultured Pseudomonadota bacterium
GGAGTGCCGGGAGGAGCGACAGGACGGTGGGCGAGCGCGTCATGCGGCGCAGTGTGCGGCCCGGATCGGTCGGTGGCAAGTGCGCCGTGGCCCGACCCGAACGGCGCCCGCCGAGTGACGGTCGACCGCCCCAAGTCGGAGTACCCGAACGGCCCATCTACCGGGAGTCAGCGTACAACCCCTGGTGCGCGCGAGTGGCGCGCGCGGACCTCCCCTGCCCTCACCAGTCGCAGACCAGGCTCTCGGTCAGGCCGTTGTCGCTCCGGGTGCCCCACACCCCGCCCACGTACGTCACCCGATCGGCCAGGGTGCCGCAGGTGTAGTCCGCCTCGAAGGTCGATCGTCCGGTGATGAGGCGGCAGAACGCGGCGTGGTCGGTGTAGGGAGAGGCCGCGCTCGACCAGCCGACGCTGCAGCCGATGCCGTTGGGGAAGGCCTTGCCCTCGACCCGCAGGCCGATGCAGGTGGTCGTGGTCGAGTCCGACGAGGCGCTCTTGCAGGTGACCGTGCGACCGCCGATCGTCTGGCTGGGGCGGAAGCCCGCCGGGTACACCGTCACCGTCGACAACCCCGCGCTGCCGTACGCCTCGCCGTCCCCGGCCTGCAGGCTGCAGCGCCAGACCTCGTCGCCCTCGGTGACGTCGACCGGCACGGTATCGCCTGGCCAGGTGGTGCGCGTCGTGCCGACGTAGGCGACCCCGTCGACGGTCCAGCCCGCCTTGTACGAGGTGATCGCGTCGCCGTCCGCATCGCTCGGCGCGCCCGCGGGCTCGCAGCGCAGGCTGTCCCCGGCGACCGGATCGTTCGGCACGATGCGGGCGACGGGAGCGCCGGGCACGGTGTTGACGACCGTCGTGCGCGCGACCTGGGTCACCTCGGGCACCGACCCGTCATCGCTCGCACCCGAGAGCAGGCGGATGACGTCGCCCTTCTCGTGCTCACCGGAGCGCAGGACCGGGCTCGTGCCGTCCTGCACCGGTGTGCCGTTGATGGTCCACACGTAGCGGATGTCGAGCGGGTCGCCGTCGGGGTCCTGCCAGCGGACCTGCGCCACGAGATCATCGGCGATCCGAGGTGGTTCCGGCGAGATCGCGGCCGCGGTCAGCTCGGGGGCGCCGTTGGCGACGGTGACGCTCTTGACCTCGGTGTCGCTCCAGCCGAAGCCATCGCTCGCTGCGACCTCCACGGTCCAGGTCTCCCCGCGTCCGGTGCGCTCGGCGGGGACCTGATCGCCGGTGAGGTCCTCCTGGAGCTCGCCGTTGCGGTACCAGCGAGTGACGACCTCGAGCGGATCGCCGTCCGCGTCCCAGGCGACCCGCGCCACGACCAGGGCGTCACCGGCGCTCGGGGCCTCGGGAGCGAGCTCCAGGGTGACCGCCGGGCGCGCGTTGCGGATGGTGACGCTCGCCTCGTCGCGCTCGACGCCGGTCTCGCCGCTGACGCTGCCGGTCACGGTCCAGACCTGGCCGCGGGTCGTCATGGAAGCCGGCACCCGGGGGCCGATCACGTCGGCGGGCTCGCCGTCCACCTCCCAGGTCCAGCCGACCAGCAGCTCGTTCTCCACCTGCGCGACGAGATCGTCGCGGGTGTCGGCCGGATCGGGGCCCAGGCTCACCACCGGGATGGGCGTGGGCGCCTTGCAGGCGGCAGCGAGGAGCACGACGAGAGTCACGGACGCGCGCATGGAGCCTCCGGACTCCCGATCGGTCGGGATGGGGCTCAGGTTGAGGCGCGTGAGGTACCGGACAGGATCTGACCGCACGCTGCGATAGGCTCGCTGACCTTGCTCGGGGGACCCTCGTGCGCCTGCTGCACACCGCGGACTGGCACCTCGGCCACAGCCTGCACCGCTTCCGCCGCCACGCGGAGCACGCTCGCTTCCTGGACTGGCTGCTCGATCAGCTGGAAGAGCACGCGGTCGATGCCCTGCTGGTCGCTGGAGATGTGTTCGACACGGCCAACCCGCCCAGCCAGGCCCTGCGCGCCTGGTACGGCTTCCTCGCCCGGGCTCGCGCGCGCATGCCCGCGCTCGACATCGTGGTCATCGGCGGCAACCACGACAGCGCGGCTCGCCTGGACGCCCCCCGCCCGCTGCTGGAGGCGTCGGGGGTGCGGGTCGTGGGCGGGCTCGCGGTCCACGAGGACGGGGAGCTCGATGTGGACAGCATGGTCGTACCCCTGACCGATGCGTCGGGGGCGGTGGCCGCGTGGGCCCTTGCCGTCCCCTTCCTGCGCCTGTCGGATCTGCCTGCTGCGGTGGCGCCCGCGGAC
>CALATR010000462.1 GCA_937891875.1 uncultured Pseudomonadota bacterium
CCCGCCTGCCTCGCCAGGGTCGAGACGCGCCTGGCCATGGGCTTCAGCGCGGTTCCGGGCACCGGCTTCACGACCTCGACGGACGGCGGCAGCCTGGGACGGCAGTCCGATCTCGCCACCGCCATCTACGACGCGGTGGAAGACTGGGACGAGGATGCCCACGCGCCCGGCTCCACGGTAGGCCGCCTGGTCCTCAACCTCTCCCTGTCCTGGCATCCGGAGACCAACCCCGCGACCGCGCGCACGGCTACCGAGGACGCTGTCTTCAAGGCACTGCAGTACGCGTCGTGCCAGGACGCTCTCGTGCTGGCCGCTGCGGGGCACGACGACACCCCGATCGACGAGTCGGGCGGGAGTGGCGCCTCGCTCCCGGCGGCCTGGGAGGCCAACCCCGAGCCGAGCAACGGGGAGTGCAACACGCTCTTCAGCGGCGTCTACTCGCGAAGCTCGCGCACCACCAACTACCGGCCCCTGGTCCACGCGGTGTCTTCGGTCACGAGCCAGCACCGCCGAAGCGCGTACGCCCGACCGGGCAGCCTGCCGAAGCTCCTGGCGCCGGGTGAGTTCCTGACCATGACCCCACCGGGGAGCTCCGACCCGCTGGACCCGATCACCGGCACGTCTGCGGCGACCGTCGTGGCCTCGTCTGCTGCGGCTGTCGCGTGGGCGCTGGAGCCGAGTGCCTCCCCCCACGACATCATCGTCGACCACGTCTACGGTGCCGGACAGCCGTACCTGGACGACGACGGCAACCTGGTCGACGCGATGGTCCACGTGAGCGGCAAGGTCCCCCAGCCGGCCCGGATCGTCAACGTGTGCAAGGCCGCGCTCAGCGCGGCGTCGACGGCGGTCGTGCCGACGACCACGGTCTGCGACACAGCCGCCGTGGACCCCATCGACTCCGCCAGCCCCCCCACGACCGTCGACGGGTCGCTGGGTGACTCGTCCAGTGCGGAGTGCATCACCGGGTATGGGGAGTACTTCTACTACGGGTCGAGCAACTGGACGGGTGGCTACGACTGCCCGTCCCAGGAGCTGCTCGGCGCTGCTGCCGTCGGCACGGTCCTGCCGATGCCGCCGAACATGATCTGCCCGCAGTGTCCGGTGCACCTGACCGCACCGCCCATCGCCGAGCTCCACCTCGCGGGCGACTTCAGCCAGATCGAGAACGAGGTCATCACGGTGCACTTCGAGGGTGCCACGGCCGAGGTCCGCCACTATCCCCTCGCGGATATGGCTGTGGACGTCTCCAGCGGCAGCATGGCCATCGTCGAGCTCCCCGCCGACGCCCTGGAGCACTGGGACGGCGGTCAGCGCTACGACGCCATCAGCGTCACCCTCGACTACACCCTGGCCGGCCAGAACTACAGCTACTCGGACACCCTGCATCTCGAGGGCTTCTAGCCTCCGCCTCCATCCCCACCGGCGCTGACGCTCGGCTCCTCCACGGGGTCGACGTCAGCGCCGCCGTAGATCCAGGGGTCCTGCTCGGGCTCGGGCTTCTTGCGGTAGCCGATCCTCCCGATGATGCCGAAGCCCATGCCTCCGGTGAAGGACGTGCCGCGGTCCTCGACCCACTCGGGGCCGCCCTCGAAGCGGGCCACGAGGCCGACGTTGGGGAAGAGCCAGTACACCCCGCCGAGGGTGCCGCGGGAGCCCACCCCGAAGACGAGCGCCTCGTCGCGCACGTCCTCGCCGATCACGCGAATGGTCGGTCCGACGGCCACCTTCCAGTAGGCGCCGATCCGCAGCAGGTCGATCCCCCGGCCCACCTCGGGGGCGACGAAGAGGGTGGACTCGATGAGGTCCTGGGCGAGCAGGGGGGCCGTGCGCGCGCCGATCTGCAGGCCGGCGCGGGTGTGGGGCCCGTACATCAGGGTGCCCTCGTAGGGGCCCCAGAAGGCGTCCACGTCGAAGTGCAGGGAGTTGCCCTGGACCAGCGGGCCGCCGTGGTTGGACCACGCGGCCCCCGGAGACACCTCGAGCAGGGCGCCGCCACCGCCGGCGTGGGCGACACAGGCCAGGAACAGCGTGGCGATCACGGGAGCCTCCCGCCGTGGGCGATGGCGTCGAAGTAGCTGAACAGCTCGGTCTCGCGATGCTCGAAGGCGTAGCGCTGGCAGCTGCCGTCGGGCTCGATGTGCCAGGCCACGACCTGCACGTCGTCAGGCGTCAGCTCCAGCGCCCACAGCAGGCGTACGAAGCGGCCGGCGGCGCCGGAGTTGTAGTAGCGACCGACCCGGCCGGCCTGGATGTCGCGGACCTCGTGGGAGTGGCCGAGGACCAGGCCGATGTCGAGCTTCCAGCGCTCGAGCGCGTAGACGATCTGGGCCTCGTCGAGGTGGCGGAACTTGAAGAACTGCTCGCCGAGCATGGCCTGGTCGATGAGGTCGCCGGGACGGACCGAGCCGTAGCGCACGCCCTGGCGCCAGTCGGCAGCCCCGTACTCCCAGGCGATGGGGTGGCCGAACAGCCCCTCCCAGGTGGCGGCCCACAGGGCGTCGTCGCGGTCACGATCGGCCAGCAACGCCGACAACAGCAGGCCGGAGACGCCGGTCTGCACGTGCTCGCCGTGGGTCGACAGGCGGTTGGGGAAGCCGCCCTCCAGGATGCGGCCGACCTCCTTGTCCCGCCAGATGCGGTCCGGCCCCTGGAACCACACGCCGAGGCACTCCGAGATCACCTCGCCGTACAGGCTGGCGACGCCGGGCGCGGTGGCCTGGTCGAACTGGTGGCCGTGCAGGATGGCGTAGGGCTGATCCCGCTGGACGAGGGCGACGTCGACCGGCACCAGGTGGCGCTCCTCGACGTCGAGCGCCTGCAGGTCGTAGTCGTGGTTGCCCGCCACCCGCACCAGCTGCCCGGTCGCGGCGAGCTGGGCGAGCACGTCGTAGTAGGGCTGGTTGCCTGGCGCCGAGCGGATCTTGCGGAACTGCTCCTGGCGTCGGATGCGGCGGGCCTGGATCAGGCGATCGACCAGCTCCACCGGGGCCTCGCGGAAGGCCTGGATCAGCCGGCGACCCTCCTGGCGACGGACCGGTCCGCCACCCCCGATCGAAAGGACCGAGGCGTACATCTCTTCGGTGATCTGCGGCTCGAGCACGACCAGATCCTCGACGTCACCGTTCTCGACGACGGTCCAGCCGCCCTGGCCGTAGTGGCCGAGGACCTTGGCGTAGCCGGCGCGGTTGCGACGCCAGACCCCGGACTGACGGTTGTCGTCCGGGAGGATGTGGTGGTCGGAGAAGACGACGACCCGGTCGTTGTCGATCCGGCGCACGTGGCGGAAGCCGGTCCGCGGCACCTGCTTGCCCGCGAGCACCCGGGACAGGCTGCCGACGGCGCGCTCGACGGTCTCGACCGTGCCTGGCCACGCGCCGAGCTGGCGCATGATGCTCTGCACCCGGAACAGGCTCCGAAACGTCTTCTTGTCGCCGTTGAGCGCGTAGGCGTCCGCCATCTCCATGAACAACGAGCGCTCCACCCCCGAGGCCACGCCTGCCTCGGCTTCCTGGGTGTGCGCGCCAATGACCGCCGCCGCGGCGAGTCCCTGCAGGAACTCCCGCCTGCCCATGCTGCCCATGCCAACTCCCGCGTGCAGGGCGCGACCGTACACGGACGCATCGGGTCGGGCAATCGCGCCTGGAGCGGTGGATCCGCAGGCGACGATGACGATTAGTTCCGATTCGGCTCCCCGGCGTCCAGTCCCAGTTAGGTGCGGCCCCCCAAGGAGGACGTTCTATGCGCTCTGTTCTGATTCCGTCCGTCGTGCTGCTGCTTGCAGCCTGCAATGCGCCGCCCAGCGCGCCCGCCCTGCACATCGAGCCCGCCGAGCCCGCGTCCTTCGAGGACCTCTCGGCCGTGCTCGACGATCCGGGCGCTGACCCCAACGACGACGAGATCGTCTACATCTGGTCCTGGTCGCGCAACGGCGAGCAGGTGGACGTGGACGGCTCGGTCGTGCCCGCCTCGCTGACCCGCGCCGGCGAGGTCTGGAGCGTCAGCGTCACTGCCACCGACGGCAAGGCGTACAGCGAGACCGTCGCGTCCGCCGACGTCACCGTGCAGAACACCGCACCCACCGCGACCGTGGTCGTGCTGCCCGAGCTCCCGCTGTCGAGCCAGGACCTCACCGCCTTCGCCGAGACCGAGGATCTCGATGGCGACGACGTCACCGTGGCCTGGTCGTGGACGGTCGACGGTGCCGACGCCGGCATCTCCACCGCCACCGTGCCCGCCGAGCGCACCGCTCGCGGCGAGACCTGGGAGGTCACCGCGACCCCGACCGACGCCGAGGGACTCGCCGGTGAGGCGGTCACGGCCAGCGTCGTCGTCGACAACCTCCCGCCCCAGGTCACCGGCGTGGAGCTCACCCCGCTCGACCCGACCGAGGGCTCGACCATCACCGCCGCGGCGACCGGCGTCGATCCCGACGGCGACGCCGTCAGCTTCAGCTACACCTGGCATGTCAACGGTGTTGCGGTGCCCGGCCTGGAGGACGCCTCCATCGACGGCGCGGTCTTCGACAAGGGCGACGCGGTGCACGTCGAGGTCGTGGCCAACGACGGGCTGACCGACTCCATCCCGCTGGCGTCGGGCGCGGTCCTGA
Organism: uncultured Pseudomonadota bacterium; assembly: GCA_937891875.1. Lineage (GTDB taxonomy): Bacteria > Myxococcota_A > UBA796 > UBA796 > REDI01. Next base: position 4,610 of record CALATR010000462.1, read on the forward strand.
TCGGCAACACCGCACCCACCGGCGACAGCGCGGCGATCACCCCGGGCGAGGGCGGCGTCGGCACGCTGTTCACCTGCACGGGCAGCGGCTTCACCGACGTGGACGCGGATCTGGTCGGCTGGCACTACCTGTGGCAGGTGGACGGCGTGACCGTCGCCAGCGGCGCGCGCCTGTCCGGAGCGGGGTTCCTCGCCCGCGGCGATCGGCTGGTCTGTGTCGCCATCCCCTTTGACGGCGAGCTCGAGGGCGAGGGCATCACCACCGACCCGGTGATTATCGGAAACACGGCGCCGATCCTCGATTCTGCGTCCCTGACCCCCACCGCTCCCCGCGAGGGCGACAGCGTGAGCGTGGTCCTCGGGCCGCACAGCGACGCCGACGGCGACCGCATCAGCTTCGAGTACGCCTGGACGGTCAACGGCTCCAAGGCCGGCACCGCGTCGACCCTGGGCAGCGAGTCCTTCGCCAAGGGCGACCTCGTGGCCTGCACCGTCACCCCGTACGATGGCCTCGACCGCGGGGCCCCGGTGGCGATGAAGGGCGTCACCGTGGTCAACTCGACCCCCCGCGTCAGCAGCGCCCGGATCACCCCTGGCGCGGCGAAGACGGACGACGTGCTCACCGCCGTGTACGAGGCGGTCGATCCCGACGGGGACAAGCTCTCCGTGTCCTACGCCTGGACGGTGAACGGCAAGGCGGCAGGCAGCGGCTCGACGCTGGACGGCAGCAGCTCCTTCGAGAAGGGCGACAGCGTGGTCGTGACCGTGACTGTCGACGACGGCACCGACCGGAGCGCGCCCCTGTCCAGCGCGGCGCTCGTGATCGACAACAGCGCCCCCACCACGCCCACGGTGGACCTGGCGCCGGCGAAGCCCACCGAGGACGACGACCTGGTCTGCGTCATCTCCACGCCCAGCACCGACGCCGACAGCGGTGACACGGTGACCTACGACATCGTCTGGCTGCAGGACGGCGCGACCTACACGGGCTCGACCTCCACGACCACCGTGTCCGGCGACACCGTGCCCGAGGCGTCCACCGCCGCGGGCGAGGTCTGGACCTGCGAGGTCACCGCCGGCGACGGCACCGACGACAGCGGCGTCGCCAAGGCGTCCATCACCATCGGCCGCTCGTCCTTCCGCGCGTTCGACGGGACGAACAACGGCAAGTGGGAGGACATGGGCTACCCCTCGTCCGATCCGCTCTACTCGCTGCAGACCTACGGTTCGAAGGACATTCCCGAGCTGTACAACATGTACGGGTCCAACCCCAAGGCCTACGACTACGCCAAGGAGAGCTGGCGCACGGCCAGCTCGTCGGTGCCGTACAACTCGCCGTGGACCAGCATGGCTCCGGTGGGCACGGACCTCTACATGGTCCGCAACAACAGCATCTACCGCTACGACACGGTCGGGGACACCTGGGCCACGGTCACCTCGGTCACGGGCGGCGACGACCTGAACATGACCGAGTCCGACGCGGACGGCATCATCTACGGCTACGTGAAGTCCGGCAACATCGTCATCTTCGACACGAAGAAGGCTCCGGGCAGCGGCAACCCGACCTACGTGAGCACGGGCGTCGGCGACGAGCACGAGACGCGCATGGGCTACGATCCCGACACGCACAGTGTCTATTTCGGGGCGTACAACGCGAAGAACCTCTACCGGTTCGACATCGCGACCGGCAAGACGACCAGCATGCTGTCCCACCCCGAGTCGCAGCTGAACGACATCTTCTGCAGCGACCGGTCGGGCCATATCTACGCGGCCGGCGCCACCAGCGGCACGACCATGTACATGTACGACATCGCGAAGAACACCTGGACGAAGATCGTCGATCTGCCCAGCAACCACGGCAACAACGGCTCCTGCGCCGTGTCCGAGGACGGCTACCTGTACGTGGGCACGGGCTCGAACCGCAAGTTCTACCGGCTGGGCCTGAACTGATCAGGGTGGGGCGGCCGTGGGCCTCGTGTCCACGGCCCGTGCGCTAGAGTGCGGCCGAGGAGCCGCATGCGTGACCTGACCATCCTGTTGTCCGTGCTCGCCGGGCTGGCCGGAGTGGCCGTGGGGACGGTGACCGGGCTGGGGGTTGCAGCGCCGGACCCCGCGCCGACCGACGAGTCGGACGCGCCGCCCGAGGCCAGCTGCGAAGAGCAGGTCGCCGAGGTGACGACCACGATCGCCCGGCTCGGCGAGGAGAAGGTGCGCATCGACGAGCAGATCATCCGCGCGCGCCGGCAGCGGGCAGCGGCGCGGGGCATGGTGCGGGCGTGGCCGGAGAGCCCGCCGGACCTGCTCACCGAGGACGCGCTGACCGAGCACCTGGACCGGGTCCTCGACGGAAGCCCGGCCACCCTGGAGCGGCTCGACTGCGCGGCCTACCCCTGCGTGGCGGTGCTCTCCTGGGAGGTGCCCGAGATCGAGCGCGACCTGGTCGACGCGGGTGATGGGGAGGCCAACCTGTCCGGGGCGCTGATGGCTCGGCTGATGGACGGGGACTACGGCAGCCTGCCGATCTTCTACACCGGCCGCCTGGTCGGCGATGACCTCGACGCCAGCGTGCATGCCTTCGCCTGGCTGGACCCCCAGGACTACTCGGACGCGAAGAACAGCGAGCCGGAGCAGGCGCTGGTCGACGGCACGGTCATCGACGCGGCCGAGGGACGCACCGAGGAGGTCTTTCAGACCTGGCTCGACGAGCAGGGACCGGACTTCGGGGGGCAGCGATGAACCTGCAGTCTGCCGCGATCGTCGCCGCCGTGGGCCTGCTGTGTGCCGCCCTGTCCTTCGTGGTCGCCAGCAACCTGCGCGGGCCGGCGGAGGTGGCGGCGCCCGCCGAGGTCGTCGACAGCGACGACGGCTGCCAGGATGCGCTGCTCCAGGCCCGGGAGCGCCGGGCGGCGCTGGAGCAGGAGCTCGACATGCTCAAGGGGCTGTACGACCGGATCGTGGTCGAGGGCAAGGACCCCGAGTAGGCTCGGGGCCCGCGGTCAGTCGCGGCGGCGCCGGACCAGGCCCAGCAGCACCAGGACGAAGCCGGCCATGCCCACGGGTGCGGCGCTGCCGAGGCCGCTGCAGGAGCCACCCTGGTAGGTCAGCGCGCTCGCGTCGGCGCCGCACGGGCCGTCGCTGTCGACCGGGTCCTGCACGTTCGGGATGTCGTCGCAGTCCACGTCGCCACCGCCCTCGTCCACGTCGTCCGTGCCGTCGCCGTCCGAGTCGGGGTCGAGGTAGTTGACGATGCCGTCGCCGTCGATGTCGCGGTTCTCCCAGGACTCCTCCTCGGCGGTGGACCAGCCGTCCCCGTCGTCGTCGGGGTCCAGACGGTCGGGCTTGCCGTCCTGGTCGGAGTCTCCGTCCACCTCGTCCACGTCCAGCACGGTGTCGTTGTCGCTGTCGAGGTCGCGGAAGTTGGGAATGCCGTCGCCGTCGGCGTCGTCCTCTCCCTCGATCTCGTCGGGGATGCCGTCGTCGTCGGAGTCGGTGTCGAGGTAGTCCGGGGTGCCGTCGTCGTCCGTGTCCGTCGGATCGTCGGGATCGCCGACCTCGTCCTCGGTCAGGATGCCGTCGTCGTCGTCGTCCTCGTCCAGAGCGTCGATGACGCCGTCGCCGTCGGTGTCGTGCGGGTCGTCGACGTCCTCGCCGACCTCGATCCCGTCCTCGATGCCGTCGCCGTCGGTGTCGGCGTCCTCGGGGTCCGTGCCGAGCACGATCTCGTCCTCGTCGGTGATGCCGTCACCGTCGGTGTCATCGTCCTCGTCGACGCCGTTGCAGTCGTTGTCCTTGCCGTCCTCGAGCTCCGGCGCGCCCGGGTAGACCGTCGCGTCGAAGTCGTCGCAGTCCTCGCCGCCGAAGGCCGCGCTGTCGAAGCCATCCATGTCGGCGTCGTAGTCGGACCAGCCGTCGCAGTTCTGGTCGATGCCGTCGTACCAGATCTCCTCTGCCGACGGGTTGATCCGCGGGTCGGCGTCGTCGCAGTCGTCGCCGCCGTAGTCGACCGAG
>CALATR010000463.1 GCA_937891875.1 uncultured Pseudomonadota bacterium
GGGGGTGGCGGCCAGGCGCCGGGCCAGCACTGCGCGGAGCGACTCGCCGGGTGCGGAGGCGAGGGCGCGCTGGCGGTGAGCCTCGGCGGCGGTGACGTCGCCAGCCCGTCGGTGCAGGTCGGCGAGCACCGCGGACCACAGGTGGGAGACCTCGAGCCAGGCTGGCGGCTCCTGGCCGTCGAGGGCGACCAGCGCCGCCCGGGGACCGTCGACCTCGGCGATCGCGAGGGCCCGGTTCAGTGCGTGCAGGGGCGAGGGACACACCTGGTCCAGCTGCGCGTACAGGGTCACGAGCCGCTCCCAGCGGGTCTGGGAGAAGCTTGGAGCGAGGCTGTGTTCGGCCGCGATCTCTGCTTCCAGGTGGTACCGGCTGAGCGCGTCGCCCCGCGCGGACCGGGCGAGCCAGCGCAGGCCCTCGGCGACCAGACGTCGGTCCCACGCGGCGCGGTCCTGCTCGTCGAGGAGGATGACGTGCCCGTCGGCGTCGACTCGCGCATCCAGTCGGGAGGCGTGGAGGTGGAAGAGGGCGACCAGCGCGGAGGTCGCGGGCACGTCGGTCGTGGGGTGGCGGGTCAGCAACAGGGCCAGGCGCAGGGCATCGGCGCACAGCTCCCGACGGACGCCGCGGTCGGCCTGCGTGGCCAGGTGGCCCTCGGTGAACATCAGGTAGAGCACGTGATGCACTGCGGGCAGGCGCTGGGCCAGGGTCGCGTCGTCGAGGGCGTCGAGCTCCACGCCGGACGTGCGCAGGCGGGTCCGGGCGCGGGCGAGCCGCTTGTAGATGTGGGCCTTGGAGGCGAACAAGCGCAGGGCGACCTCGTCGACGGTGAGGCCGCAGAGCACGGACAGGGCGAGGGCGAGCTGGGACGGGGCGGGGAGCGTGGGGTCGCAGCACACGAAGAGCATGCGCAGGGCGGCGTCGGGGAGCTCGTGGGCGAGGTGGGCGGGCGCATCATCGGGGGAGGGACCGGGCACGTCGGTCGTGCTGAGGTTCAGAATGCGCGCGCGGTTCTGGCGGGTCGCCGCCTCGCCCAGCAGGTGGTTGCTGGCGACGCGGTAGAGCCAGGCGCCAGCGTCGTCGGGAGGGTCGGCCGGGGTCCGGGCGAGCATGCGCGCGACCGCCTCCTGGACGGCATCCTCGACCTCCGCGTGCCGCGCCACGCCGAAGCGCCGGACCAGCACGGCGCACAGCTCGGCGCGCAGGACGCGGAGGTCGGGCTCGCTCACGGGACGAAGATCTCGACGACCTCGATCCCCGACCGCGGTCCCACCACGCCTGGGCACGCCGCGGCGATGCGGATGGCGCCCTCGAGGTCGTCGGCGGAGACGATCATGTAGCCACCGACCAGCTCCTTCACCTCGACGAAGGGACCGTCGCTGCGCCCGTCCTCGGTCACCAGGCGACCCTCGCCGAGGCGCCCTCCGAGGTCGACCAGGTTGTCTTCGAACTGGGCCTTCCAGGCGCCGAAGCGGGCGTAGATCTCCTGCATCTCGGCGGGCGACGGCGGGGTGCTGTCCGGCGCGGGGGGCAGGGAACGCTGCAGGCAGAGGTATCGCGGCATGGGTCACTCCTCGGGTGGGGTCGGGTCGGTCCGACACCCTGAAGAGGGATGAGCGACCCGAGATTGGACACCCGGCTCGATCATCGTGCCAGATAGGTCCCGATCCCCTCCGCCAGGTGGTCCAGGGTCGCCCGGATCCGGCGCTCGCCGCGCAGGTCTTCGTGGGCCAGGAGCCAGAAGTCGAGGGAGAACGTGATGTCCGGGAGCACGCGCGTCAGGCCCTGGGCGAGGGGCTCCTGACAGACGCCGATGCCCAGACCCGCGCGGATGGCGGCCAGGTGGGCCACGTCGCCGTCCACCCGGAGCGCGAAGTCGTCGGGGGTCAGGGCGAGTCCGGCGCGCTCCAGGCCGGCGATGAGGCGGTGCTGGCGATCCTCGCCGATCAGGTCGTGGCCGCGCAGATCGGCGAGGTCCCGCGGGGGGGCGCGCCCGTCGAGGTAGGACGGGGCGGCGAAGAAGCCGATGGGCACGGCGCCGATCCGCCGGGCGACGAGGCCCTGGGTGGTGGGCGTCGCCATGCGCACGGCGACGTCTGCGTCCCGGTGGAGCAGGTCGACGTTGCGGTCGGACAGGGCCAGCTCGACCTGCAGGCCGGGGTGGAGCGTGCGCAGCACACGGAGGATCGGCGGCAGCACGTGCACACCGACGACCTCGCTGGCGGAGATCCGCACGGTGCCCTCGACCCGGTCGGCGTCGGTGGTGGCGGTGCGGACGAGCGCGCGGGCGGTCGCCTGCATGGCCTCGGCGTGGGGGAGGATCCGGCGGGCGATCTCGGTGGGCACGAGGCCGTTGGGGGCGCGGGAGAAGAGCGGTCGACCCAGCGAGGCCTCCAGCGCGGCGATCCGGCGGCGCACGGTGGGCTGGGAGAGGCCCAAGGTGTCGGCGGCACCGGTGAGGCTGCCCTCGCGCATGACGGCGAGGAAGACGCCGTAGAGCTCCCAGGACGGGTCGTGCATGGGGCACCTGAACAAATCTTGCAGGCAGGGCGACGAGATTGGACAATACCGCCAGTCATGCTCGCGGGCCATCTTCAGGGCGTCACCCACCCCGAAGGAGGTCCCCATGACCACGACGACCCTGAACGCCGCCCCCGCCGCCCCCGCCCCCGCGCTGGACGGACCCCGCGCCATCCTCCGCCTCGAGGCCCTCGGCCTGCTGGTCGGCGCGGTGACGGCCTACGCCCTGCTCGGCGGCAGCTGGCTGTGGTTCGCCGTCTTCCTGCTCGTCCCCGACGTCAGCATGGTCGGCTACCTGGTCGGCCCCAAGGTGGGCGCCGTGCTCTACAACGTCGGCCACAGCACCCTCGGCCCCCTGCTCCTGCTCGGCGGCGCGCTGATCCTGGGCCTGCCGCAGGTCTTCGTGCTCGCCGCGGTCATCTGGCTCGCCCACATCGGCATGGACCGGACCTTCGGCTACGGCCTGAAGTACGCGAGCCGGTTCACGAAGACCCACCTGACCGGGTGACGGGGTCAGGACGTGAGGGGTCGCACCTCGGCCCGCGAGACTGCATGGCCTCAGGCCTGGGTGGGCGCCACCAGCTTGCCGTGTCCATCGGGTCCTCCAGGGGCGCTCCGCGCAGCGCCTGTCGATCCGTGACCGGCCAGCCCCGGGTGTCGCCATGGGGCGGCCCGAGATCGCGTACCCGGGGCGCATACGGTGGACGGCGCAGGCCCGGGAGGTGTAGCCGAGCCGGATACGCGAAGTGCTGAAGCGGCGCCATGGCCGTGCGAAGGCACGACAAGAGCCTGGGTGAGACATCCGGAGGAATTCGTGAAGCACCTGCCTGCCCTGTTCGCCGTGATGCTGGTCGCCTGCACCGGCGGCGGCACCGACGACACCGACCGCGACGACGTGACCGACCCGCACCCCGACGCCTTCCTCTTCCCCGGCGCCGAGCTGGACGTGGGCGAGCCCCCCTGCGCCAACATCGGCGACGACGACGACGACCACGGCTGCGTCTTCGACACCGAGCCCCCCGCCCACGCCGACGGGGTTCGCTGCTCGACCGGGCAGTGGTGGCAGCAGCCCGGCGACGAGGAGGAGGGCGAGTGGATGCGCCCGGGCAATCCCTGCATCTCCTGCCACGCCGACAGCGGTGACGAGGACGCGCCCAGCCTCTCCTGGGGCGGCACGGTCTTCGGCGGCCAGTACGACGAGAACGAGTGCCGCGGCATCCCTGGCGTGCAGGTCGAGATCCTCGACGAGGCCAACGAGGTGCTCTTCACGACCACCACCAACCAGGCGGGCAACTTCCTGGTGCACGAGAGCCAGCAGGCGTTCGAGCGCTTCCGCATCCGCCTCACCCTGGACGGGCGCACCCGGGAGATGGCGAGCCACCAGGGCATAGGCGACTGCAACAGCTGTCACACTGCCGAAGGGACCGGCGGCGCGCCCGGCCGCATCGTCGCCCCCTAGGAGTGCCATGTCCGCCGAGCTGCCCGCCCCGTTCGAGCCCGCAGACGTCGACGTCTTCGAGTTCCTGAGCGTCCGCGCCTACCTCAAGGCCTACTACGAGGCCAAGAAGGGCGGCAGCCGGGCGTTCTCCTACCGGGCGTTCAGCCGGCGGGTCGGGGTGCGCTCGCCCAACCACCTCAAGCGCATCATCGACGGCGAGCGGACCCTGACCGAGCCCATGGCCGCCCAGTACGCCGCCGCGATCGGCCTCGCCGACGAGGCCCGCGACTACTTCCTCGACATGTGCGCCTTCGCCCGCGCCGAGACCCTGTCCGCGCGCAAAGAGGCGTTCGATCGCCTGCTCTCCTACAGGCGGGTCCGCCAGGCCCGCCGCCTGGAGCTCGCCCACGCCGCCTACCACAGCACCTGGTACGTGCCCGCCGTCCGCGAGCTCATCCAGATCCCAGGGTTCAAGGAGGATCCGGCCTGGATCGCCCGCACCATGGTGCCGCCGATCTCCGAGGAGGAGGCCAGCGATGCCCTCGACATCCTCGAGACCCTCGGCCTGGTCGGGCGCGATCCGGACGGCACCCTCGTCGTCACCGACGCCATCCTCACGACCGGCGCCGAGACCCGCGGCATGCACATCGGCGTCTACCACCGCGCGATGATGGCCCGCGCCGCCGCCTCCATCGATCTGGTCGACCGCACCGAGCGCGACATCTCCTCGCTCACCTTCGCCTGCGACGAGGCCACGCTCCACCACGTCAAGGAGCGGCTGGTCCA
>CALATR010000464.1 GCA_937891875.1 uncultured Pseudomonadota bacterium
CCGCCGGCAACCCCGTGCCGGGCGCACGCCTCGCCTTCGAGAGCGGCCAGATGGAGTGCCTGCCCGAGCCGCCGGCGCTGGGCATCGACGGCAAGACGCTCGTCGACATCGGCCCCGGCCGCCACAAGCTCATCGTCGCCGCCCCCGGCTACCGCGTGGTCGAGGTGCCCATCCTCGCCAGCCCCGGGGACGAGCTGCCGGTCGACGTGACCCTGCAGCCGACCAAGCTCAAGGTGGAGAAGAACCGGATCGTCATCCTGGAGAAGGTGAACTTCGAGCTGAACAAGGCGACGATCAAGGCCGACAGCTTCGACCTGCTCAACGAGGTCGGCGAGGTCATCATGCGCAACCCCGACGCCGGCCGCGTCGAGGTCCAGGGCCACACCGACGATCAGGGAAGCGACAGCTACAACCTCGACCTGTCCCAGCGCCGGGCGGAGGCGGTGCGCGACTACCTGATCAAGCGCGGGGTCGACAAGGAGCGGCTCATCGCGGTCGGCTTCGGCGAGTCCAAGCCCATCGCCGACAACAGGACCCCGGCGGGCCGAGCGGAGAACCGCCGCGTCGAGTTCATCCTCATTGACCAGGACTCGCAGGAGATCAAGGAGAAGGTGGAGTAGGACCTGCTCCGCGCACCGAGGGCCCCATCTCCCTGCCTCCCCCAGCACTCCTGCCCTTCCTGGAGCGCCACCCCGGCGAGCGCTTCGTCGGGGCGGCCCTGACCGCTGATGTGCACACGTTCGCGCCCGAGCGACCGGGGGCGGTGGAGCGCACGGCGCCGGTGTGGATCGCGGCGACCTCGGAGCGGGTGTGGCTGTGCGCCTGGGACGAGGTGCGCGAGCGGGCCTGGGCGGTGGCCGCGGGGGCGCCGGACCAGGTGGGTCTGGAGACCGGCTGGCAGCGGGACGAGGTGACCGTCGGACCGTGGCGAGCCCGTCTCCGACGAGGCAGTCGCAAGGAGGTCGAGGTCCTGCTGGCCCGCTGGCGCAAGGAGCGGCCCAAGGGAGATCCGTCGCCCGACCACATGGCGGTGCCCCCGGCCCCGGCCCCGCTCGCCGACGGCGCCCCCGAGCTCCCCGGAGACCTGGCCGCGGCCCTGGCTACGGTGCCGTCGGGGATCGACGAGGTCTGGCTGGTCGCCGTGCCCACCGACGCCACCTGGCCGGTCCACGGCTTCTCCGGACCCGGCCGGGTCGCGCTCGCCTTCGCCTGTTCCGACCGTCGCAGCGTGCTCTTCGCTGCCCACCCCGACGGGGCGCCCGCCACCGTGCTCCCGCTCCCCCACGGCGCCCTGCCCCTGGACGGCAAGGCCTGGGTCCTGGGGGGACTGCACCTGCGCCCCCGCGCCCCCGCCCCCTTGATCGACCTCGTCGACGTGGTGCTCGCCGTCACCGAGCCCGCCGAGCGCTGGGCGCTGTCCGTCCGCCAGGCGCTGATCGGCGGCAGCCCCCACCGCGCCCTGGCCCTGCTCGACCACGCCCACCGCCTCGGCCGCTCCGACGCCAGCTGGCCCCACCTGGCGCAGCTGTGCCTGGCCCTGCACGAGGGCCCCCTCGCGACCGCCGCCGCCTGGCGTGCCCTCGCCTGTGATCCCGAGCTGGACGTGACCGCGCTCGCCGAGCTCCACACCCGGGAGGCGTCTGCGGTCCAGCGCACCATGCGCCAGACCCGCCTGGGCTGGCCCGACGTGCGCCGCATCGCCAGCCACATCTTCGACGCGCTCGCCGCGGTGCCCGACCCGCCCGAGCGCCTGCCCTGGCCCCCCCGCTCCCCGCGCGAGAGCTGGGCCACCGCGCTGGCCATGCACGGGCGGTTCGCCGAGGCGCGTGGCCTGTGGGCCGACACCCCGCCCGGCGGACGGCGCCTGACCGGCATCGCCGTGCTGGCCGAACAGGACGGGGCCACCGACGCCGCCAGCTGCTGGCGCAAGGCCGCGACCCGCCTGCGCGACGAGGGGGGCGACGCGATCGGCGCGCTCGAGCGGGCGGTGCTCCTCGCCGAGCGCCCGCTCGATCGCTGGCGCTGGGGCGCCTGGGCGTGGCGGGATGGGGATCCGGACGCCGCCGTCGCCCAGTGGACCCGCGCCGTGGAGCTCGACGAGGGCGGAGGCGTGTTCGCCCACGCGGTCGACGTGCCCGGCCTGCTGCGGTTGCGCACGCTCGCAGTCGGCTTGGAACGCCGAAGACTGGCCGCTCGGGTCGCCGAGCGCATCGTGACCCAGGAGCCCGCCGAGCTGGACCACCGCCGTGAGCTCGCCCGGATCCTCGAGGACGACGGCCGCCATGCCGAGGCCGCCCGGGTGGTCGAGGACGCCGCCCGCGCCATCGACGAGGGCGAGGTGCCGACCCCACCGGAGGCGCGCTGGACCCTGTGGGTCGAGGCCGCCCGTCTGTACGAGCTGGGCGGCCGTCCCGCGCCCGCGGTCGACGCCCTGCGCGAGGCGCTGTCCGGCGACTTCCTCGACCTGGAGGCGTGGATCAGCGCGCTGGACTGCGACGTCAGCGTGCCGCCGCGGCTGCGCAGCTGGTGGGAGCACATCTACCGGGTGCTCGCCGGCGAGGGCGCGCTCCCCGGCGAGGCCCTGCCGCCACCCGAGCGCATCGACGACCCCAGCCTCGACGCGCTGCACCCGGGCGGTGCCGGCTGGCTGTTCGAGCTGCGCCGCCGCCTCGACGCCAACGAGCCGCCGTCCTTCACCGCGCTGACCCGAGGGCTCGACCGCCTCCGCGAGGCCGAGTGCACCGACACCGCGCGGATCGTCGAGGAGCTCTCCGAGCAGCTCGAGCTCGCTGCCCCCCCCACCGGCCACGTGTTCCGCGGCGTCGGCGCCTGGGGGATCAGCGCCTGGCCCAGCAAGCCACCGGCACTCCTGGTCGGCGTGCAGCACCTGCGCCCCGGCGAGCGCCACCTCGACGAGGCCGCCATGCGCTTTGCCCTGGCCGCGGAGCTGGTCCACCTGCGCTGCGACCACCCGGTGCTGATCTTCGACGCCAGCTGGCTCGGCACCAGCCGCAGCGTCTACGACCAGGTCAACGGCTGGGCCGGCACCGCCGAGACGGTGTTCGATCTGGTGACCCTGCTCCCCGGTCTCGACCAGGCGCGCAAGGTGCAGACCCTGGTGAAGCTCGCCCGCACGGCGTTTCGGACCCGCGGGGTGGTGGACAAGGCGGTGAACCTGGCCGATCCGGTGGTGGCCTGGCTGGGCCTGTCCGCCGAGCAGGAGGAGCGGGGCCTGTCTCGGGAGGGGCTGTCGGGCGCGGCCCTTCAGTTCCGCATCCAGGCCGAGCGCGCCGCCCTGCTGCTCACCGGAGATCTGCGGGCCGCGGTCGACGCGCTGCTGGTGCTCTCGACGCGGTCGGCGGACAAGGTGGACCAGGTCCGCTCCGAGGGGCTGGCCACCATCCTGCGCGATCCCGAGGGTGGCCTCGCCGGCGACGAGCTCCTGCGCCTGTCCGCCCTGGTCGCGTTCGCCACCAGCCACATGCCGTGGCAGGGGCCGCCCACGCCGACGGATGCGGGTTAGCCGCGCGCCATGTCCAGCACCGACGACAACGCGCCGCTTCCCGCCCAAGAAGGCGCCGTCTCCAACTATTCGACAGACGGAAAGCCGCGTTCAGGCTGCGTCTTCGTCATCCTGCCCGTCTTCCTCGCGGCGGGCATCCTCATCTCGTACATCGTGCTGTTCGGGGTCGGCAGCCTCGGCTTCACCGCTGGTGGCGAGCGGGTGCGTCTGGACATCCAGACCTGTCCCGAGGCCCGGGAGCTGATCACCGCCCGGGTCGACATGATGGGCCTCGGCAACCCGGTCCAGGCCGATGTCGACGGGGGCTTCTCGCTGGAGGTGACCCTGCCCGCCACCCCGGCCGCCGCCACCCTGCACCAGACCCTGGTCCGCCGCGGCGACTTCCACATCAAGGCCGGCGTCGACGGTCCCGACGTGGTCGGCCCCGACGGAGTGAAGACCGCCGAGTTCAGCCTGAAGGAGATGGGCAACCCGCTGGTCGTGGTGACGCTCGAGCGCGAGGCGCAGAAGACACTGGAGAAGCACATGGAGGATCACGTCGAAGACGAGATCACCGTGTGGATCGACGATGAGCTGGTGTTCCAGCGGGAGAACGACCCGCCCTTCCGCCGCCAGGAGGTGGACCTGCGCGCCGAGGGCGACGATGGGCAGGCCAACATGACGCGCGCCGTGGACTGGGCGATGGTCGTGACCCACGGTCCGCTGCCCTGCGACGCTACCGTGCGGTCCCGGGAGATCGTCGAGTAGGTTGGGAGGGTTCAGATCGCCCCCCCGCCATCCGATCCAGCACCGGGAGGGCCGCGCGTGCAGCAGCGGACGACCGGCATCGCCAGACTCTGGGTCGGCCTCGACAGGTGGCTCGACAACGGCATCCCACGCGAGGACGGCGTCGTCACGCCCACCCTGCGCAAGTACCGTCAGCTCTCGCTCGCCGCGCTCGCGCTGACCGCCATGGGTGCGCCCTACTCCGTCCTGTTCACCTCAATCGGTCTGCCCATCGCCGCCAACTTCGTCCTGGTCGGGCTGGCCCTGCTGATCTCGGCGATCATCTGGTTCCGCCTGTTCCCGGCACACGGCGGCACCGAGGCGTTGACTCGCCAGGTCACCATCGGCGCCCACCTGGCGACCGGCGGTGCCGGCATCGCGGTCTACGGCTGTCTGTACGAGATGGGCGGCGTCGACAGTGCGGTCTCCGCCTGGATGATGGTCATGCCCGTGTTCGCGGGGCTGCTGGCCGGGCGCATGGCCGGAGCCGTCTGGTTCGTGCTCGGCGTGTTCGTGTTCGCTGCCATGACCGCGCTCGACGGGCTCGGCCTGGTTCCGCCGCCGCCGGACTTCGGCTCGGTGACCGCGGTCGTCAGCTTCCTCATCGGACTCGGTGCCCTGGGGGTGGTCTCGTCGGTCCAGTTCATCGCAGCTGGCGAGACCATGCGCGCCGAGCTGAGCTCCGCGGAGGCCATCCGCCGCCTCGACGCGGAGGTCCTCGAGCGCGCCGCCGCCGAGACCGCTGCCCGCGAAGCCGCCGAGGCTGCCCGTCAGGCGGAGCGCGTGGCGCGCGAGTCCGAGTCCACTGCCCGCGAGGCCGAGCGGCTGGCGGTCGAGGCGCTGCGCAGTCGCTCCCGCTTCCTCGCGATGGTGAGCCACGAGATCCGCACGCCGCTCAACGGCATGCTGGGCATGACCCGCCTGCTGTCCGACACGCCGCTGGATGACGAGCAGACCGAGATGCTCGACGTGGCCCTGGGTGCCGGCCGCACCTTGCTGGACGTGCTCAACGACGTGCTCGACTTCTCCAAGCTCGACGCGGGACGCATGGACATCGAGCGGGTGCAGGTCGACCCGCGCGGGCTCGCGACCGAGGTCGGACGCCTGTTCGAGCCCACCGCGGTCGACAAGGGACTGGTCCTGCAGGTCGATGCCGCCGGACTTCCAGACCTCGCCCTGGCCGATCCCACCCGGCTGCGGCAGATCCTGTCCAACCTGCTCTCGAATGCCATCAAGTTCACCGCGCGGGGCCAGGTGAGGATCTGCGGCGGTGTCGAAGATGACTTCCTCTGGTTCGAGGTGCAGGACACCGGGATCGGCATGACCGAGACCCAGCAGGCGCGCCTGTTCGAGCCCTTCGTGCAGGTGGACGCCTCGACCAGCCGGCGCTTCGGCGGGACGGGCCTCGGCCTCGCCATCGCCCGCCAGCTCGCGGAGCTGATGGGCGGGTCGTTGACCGTGTCCAGTCGAACCGATCCGGGCGCTTCGGGCACGACGTTCCGCCTCGAGGTCCCGTACTACGAGGGGTCCCACGACGACTCGACCGTGATCGCAGAGGTCATCGGCGATCTGCGCCCGCTCCGCATCCTGGTCGCCGACGACAACGCGGTGAACCGCATGCTCGCCCGCAAGATCCTGGAGCGCGCCGGCCACGAGGTGCTCGCGGTCGAAGACGGCCTGCAGGCGCTCGCCTCGGCACATGACGGCTTCGACGCCATCTTCATGGACGTGCGCATGCCGGACATGGACGGGCTCGAGGCCACCCGGCGGATCCGCGCCCGGGAGCGCGAGCGCTTCTTGCCCCACGTCCCGATCATCGCCTGCACCGCGGACGCCCTGTCCGACAGCCGGGCCGAGTGTCGCGCCTCGGGCATGGACGACTACGTGGGCAAGCCGTTCCGGCCGGAGGACCTGCACGCCGCCCTGCAGCGCTGCCTCGCCGAGGACAGCGTGATGGAGCCGATCTCGGGGCCGGGGCGGGCCTCGCTCAGTCCGCGGTGACGACGCCGAAGAGCTGGGTCGCGCGCAGCTGGGTCGGACCGACGGTGCTGCCGGACACGATGAGCTGGCCCTCGTAGGTGCCGGGCTCGGTCGCGACCAGGCGCACCTGCAGCGGCATGGGGCTGTCCTCGAACACGGGGCCAGGCTCCCAGGAGCCCAGGGAGAACGCCCCATCCGGGTCGTCCAGGCGCACGTCTTCGATGTTGCCCATGACGTCGACGCAGTCGGTGGCCGCGCGCACGGTGACGGTGGCGGGCGACCGGGTCTCGACGTCCGCGCCGCCGGTCAGCTCGACGCTGTCGGGGTCGAGGGTGACGCAGAAGAAGGTCTCGCCGAAGAACCCGGTCTCCCCGAAGAAGCCGGTCTCGCCGATCCGGCCCGGGGTGATGACCGGCGGACCCGTGCAGCCCGCGCCGACCGCGAGGATCGCGAGGCCGGCGATGGCGCGCACCGGCCTCACTCGGCCCCGAAGTTCAGCTGGCCGAACAGGGCCGGGGTCGACGGGCCACCGTACTCGTCGGCGCGCTTGTAGACCTTCAGCGTCTCGAGGCTCTCCTCGATGTTCCACTGGATGTCCAGGTCGTAGAGGCAGTCACAGCGGGCGACCGTGTCCGGCTCCATGTCGACCGGCTGGACCAGCAGCTCGTGGGTCACGCCGAGCCGACGCAGGTAGCCCTCCACCGGCTGCTCGCAGCGGAACGCGGTGTTGGTCCAGGTGATCTCCAGCGAAGGAGGCGCCTTGAAGGCATTGAACTCCTCGGTGGCGGTCCCCGGCTCCCCCCCGCACTCGGACTGCGTGAAGTCGTTGAGCAGCTCGGCGTCCTCCCAGCCCTCGGGCAGGTTCGGGCCCGACGAGCAGGCACCCAGGGCCAGGATCAGGGGGATCAGGCGATGCATCAGGGTTCCTCCAGGATCCGTGCCCGGAGCAGGTATCACAACACGGCGAACAGGATCGAGCAGATCACCACCGCTGCGACCACGCCGGCGAAGTCGGCGGTGAGCGCCGCCGCCATCGAGTGCCGCACCCGCTTGATGCCGACGGCGCCGAAGTAGACGGC
>CALATR010000465.1 GCA_937891875.1 uncultured Pseudomonadota bacterium
CCCTCTCCGTGGCCCTCGGTGCCTCCGTGCCTTCGTGGTGAGGGTGCGGTTCGACGCGCGCAGAGCACCCCGCTCACATCGGGGCGCCCGATCGTCCCACGATTACTCGGGATTCACCTCTTGTTTAGAGGAACCGGATCGCGTGGGGAGGGGGGCGTGGGGGGGCGTGGCGGGGCGCCGGCGCGTCGCTGGAGCGTGGGTCGAGCGTGCCTGTGGAGCTCGATCCTGCCGGGGAGCGGTCTTCTTCTTGATCGCCAGAGACGGCGAGGGCGCTGCCCGCATCGACGTACGAGTCCTCTGAAGTCCCAGCCGCCAGCAGGGGTCCCTGCGCCACGACCGCTCCCCCCTCCGTCCGATCTCCGGTCCTCCGCTTCTCCGCGGTGAAAACCACCGTTCGAACAGCCACATCCCCCTCTGTGTCCCCCTCTGTGCCTCTGCGCCTCTGTGCCGAGCACCGCCCCGAGCCCCTTCGGATCCCCGCCAGGCCCAACCACCAACCACCTCTCTCCCACATCCATGGGAACCGCCACCTCCCCCGCCCGCCAGCGGCATACGTCCCCCGCACGGACCTCTGCCCCGGGGCGACGATGACCCGCGTGCTGCTGATCGAGGATGACGGGCGCTATCGAGACACGCTCGCGACGCTGTTCTCGGTGACGGATGGCTTTCAGCTGGTGGATGCGTACCCGGCGGCGGAGCCGGCGCTGGACCACGCCCGGCGGGCGCTCGCTGCGGACACGCGCCCGTGGGACGTGGCGGTGGTGGACATGAACCTGCCCGGCATGCACGGTGTCGAGGCGATCGCCGCGTTGAAAGCGATCTTCTCGGAGCTGCCGATCCTGGTGCTGACGGTCTACGAGGATCCGGCGACCGTGCTGCGGGCCGTCACCGCGGGGGCCGACGGCTACCTGCTCAAGCACACCCACCCGCGGGTCCTCATCGAGCACCTCGAGCTGATCCTGACCGGCGGCGCGCCGCTGACCCCGGGCGTGGCGGCGACCCTGCTCGATCTCGTCCGGGTGCACGCGCCCTCGCCGGCCGGACCGCCCCTGGAGCTCTCCCGGCGCGAGGGGGAGGTGCTGCAGTGCCTGGTCGACGGCCTGTCCTACAAGCAGATCGCTGCGGAGCTGGGCATCGGCATCGAGACCGTGCGCTCCCACATCCGCCGCCTGTACCGCAAGCTCCAGGTGCACAGCGTGGCCGAGGCCGTGTCCCGCGCGCTGCGGGAGGGACTCGTTCGCTGACGCCTACCCCCATGGCCGCCCGCGGGGCAGCACCAGGCGGATGCGGGTGCCGACGGTGCCGCTCTGCACCTCGAGATCGGCGCCGATCGCCTCGGCCCGGGTGCGCATCGACTCCATGCCGGTGCCGCCCCCGGTGCGGGTGCTGCCCGCGGTGCCCTCGAAGCCGACGCCGTCGTCGGCGAGCTCGATGGCGACCCGCCCGCCCGCGACCTGGACGCGCAGCTCCACCCGGCCCGCGCGGGCGTGGCGAGCTGCGTTGCGCATGGCCTCCAGCACGATGAGCTGGCTGTTGCGCGACACCGCCAGGGGCAGGGTCCGCCGGGGGAGGACGTCGGGCTGAATCACGCGAAAGGTGACGTCGGAGCTTGCGAACAGGTCGCGGCCGCGCTCGGAGAGGTAGACGACCAGGGCCTGGAGCGTCGACGACGTGGGGCGCAGCGACCACACGATGTCGGTCAGGGCGCCGCCGAGCTCGACCGCCATGAGCTCGATGCGGGCGGTGAGCTCCTGGGCGCGCTCGGGGGGGGCGGTGCCGTCGCTGACGAGGCTGGCCAGGATGCGGATGCTGCCGAGGCCCGCGCCCAGCTCGTCGTGCAGGTCCATGGCGATCGCCGTGCGCTGGCGGGCGAGGCGCAGCTGCACCGCGAGGGCGATCCGGTACAGGCCGTAGAGCGAGGCGGTGGCGACGAGCCCGACCAGCCCGAAGAACCAGGTCTGCTGGTACCAGGGGAAGGCGGCGTGCACGGGCAGGACGAGGGTGACCGGGGGCTCGCCGGATCCGCGGCGAGCGGCGGAGATCTCGACCTGATGGGCGCCGGGAGCGAGGCTCAAGAGCTGGACCGAGGCGTCCTGGGTGGGCTCGGACCAGGCGCCACCGTCGAGGCGCACCCGGTAGACGACCTCGGCGGGCTCGGCGGAGGTGAGGGTGGCGAAGCGCAGGGTGACCGGCGGGGGCGGGTAGGGCAGGGCGCTCGGTGCGTCTGCGACCTGCTCTCCGCCCACCTCGACGTCGGTCAGGCGCAGGCGCAGGGGGGCGGGCGCACGATCGCGCACCGATCGCGGCACGACCGTCCAGCCGCACGAGCTCTCGATCCACAGCTCGCCGCTGGCGGACTCGCGCAGGCGCAGCCCACCCCCGTGGCCGCGGACGCCCAGGCGCTCGGACACCCGCTCCACGATCGCCCACGATCCGCCTTCGTGGCTGATCCTCACGAGGCCGTCCGCGCCCTTGATCCACACCCCGCCCCGCGGCGAGGGCGAGACCACGCTGGCAAACGCGCCCAGCTCGCCGATCCCCTCGACCGGGCGGAAGCGGGCACCGTCCAGCGTGACGATGCCGTCGGTGCTGCCGACCCACAGCGCGCCGTCCACGGTGGCTGTGCCCCCCTGGTGTCGGCGCAGGGTCTCGGGCAGGGCGTCGCAGCGCCAGGCGGACCCGCGGCGCAGGTCGGCGCGGTCGATGGTGCACACCTGCTCCCGACCGAGGGCGACGAGCCCACCCCCGGCCAGCTCGTGCAGCTTGAAGCGATCGTCGCGGGTCGGGCTCGGGTGCGCGAAGGGCCCGCGCTCGACCCCGTTGGCGTCGACCTCGAACAGGGCGTCGTCCTCGAGCAGCCACACCCCGCCGGCCGCGCTCTCCCGGCACGACGCTGCGGCGGCCTTGCGGTGCAGCACGGGCTCGCCGCTCTCCAGGCGGAACCACCCCCGGTCGTCGCCCCACGGGACTGCGGTCGCCCAGACGCCGCCTCCACCCTTGCAGATCCGCTCGAGTCGCTGCGTGTCGAACCGGCGGTGGCGCCAGGTCGATCCCTCCCGATCGAGCCGGGAGACGGTGCCGTTCCAGTGGGTCATCCAGGTGCGATCGCGCCCAGGAAACACGTCCAGCACGCCATGGACCGACAGGCCCACGTCGGGGGTGAACGACTGGGTGGCCGGGGCGGCGAAGCGGGCGACCCCGTCGAGGGTGGTGAGCCACAGCGAGCCCTCCCGATCGACCGCGCCAGCCATGACCGGGTGCCAGCGGGAGGTGAGCTCGCGGGTGCAGCTGACCGAGCCGTCGGGGAAGACGGTGTCGAGGTGGCCGCCGTGCACCATGTGCACGAGGTCGTCGCCGGTGGTGACGTAGCGGCTGTGGCCGTGGGCGCCGACCGAGGCGTCCCCGAAGCGCACGGAGGTGAGGTTGCCGTCGGCGTCGATGTGGTCGAGGCCCGGGTGGTGCAGGGCTGCGACCCGGCCCGGGCCCAGCGCGGCGAGTCCGTAGAACGTGCCGGTGCCGCGCTGCTCCAGGCGGCCGTCGTCGTGCAGCTCCCACAGCCCGTCGTCCCAGGTGGCGATGAGCACGCCCTCGCCGTCTGCGTCGATCTCCAGGTCCAAGGTGCGGATCGCACCGGTGATCGGCGGCAGCTCCACGTGGGTCCACACCCCGCTGCGATCCCGGTGGGACAGGCGCTTGGGTGCGTCCATGTCGGCACCCCAGGACACCACCCGCAGGCCGTCCTCGCTGAACAGCGGTCGGCTCGCCGCGCGGAAGCGGGGCTCGGGGCGCACGAGGCGCAGGTGATCGCCGTCGAGCTCGACCAGGTCCTCGTCCTGGCTCACAGCGGCGACCTCGTCCCCGCGGGCGACGATGAAGGTGTAGCGCCGCGGGGCGGCCTCTCCGGGCACGCGGAAGCTGCGGGTGCGCTCGCCGTCCCAGCGCAGCAGGCCCCGGGCCGAGGCGACCCACACGAAGCCGGCCCCGTCGACCGCCACCTCGCCCGCAGCGCCCTCGTCGGTGGACAGGCCGGGGAAGACCCGGCCGCAGCGCTCGACCCGGGGGGGGTCGTGCAGCGGTGCAGACAGCACCGCGTCGCGCCCGGGCTCGGCGGCGGCGACACCGCCCATCAGGACGCCCAGGAGCAACAACCGAGATGGGGCAGGCAGCATCGGAGTCACGCGCGAGGTGAGGGGACAGGGTGGACGAAGCTGCCCTCCGGGGCAATGCACACGATCGGGGGAGCGGCGCTCGGCGCGGTGTATCCTCGGATCTCCTGGTACCCGGAGCCCGCGGAAGCATGAGTCACCCGGAGAAACCGGCGGAGACCCTGGTCCCGGAAGTGGTGCTCGACGGCAGCGCGACCTGGAACACCCAGGAGACCGAGCCCTTCGATCCGCTGCCGAAGCGGGCGAGCCACGAGCCGATGGGGCCGGGGTCCACCCTCGCCTCGCGCTACGTGCTGCAGGACATCCTCGGGCGCGGCGGCACCGGCGTGGTCTACCTGGCCCTCGACGAGCTGCTCGATCGACCGGTGGCGCTCAAGCTGCTCCCGGCGTCCCACCGCTCCGGCCACCTCCGCCCCGAGCGCACCGCGCTGCGACTGCTCGATCTCCCCGGCGTGGTGCGCCTCCTCGACGAGGGGGAGGTCGGCGGGCAGCCCTACCTGGTGACCGAGCTCATCGCCGGCGAGCCCTTCCCGGCGCTGCCGACGCCGACCCCCTGGTC
>CALATR010000466.1 GCA_937891875.1 uncultured Pseudomonadota bacterium
CCTCGAGGGCGGTGGCGCCGGGCGCTGCGTCGTCCAGCGCGCGGTGGTAGCAGCGGCGGGCCTGCAAGCCGATGGGCTCCAGCACACCCGGGTCGCCGGGCTGCGGATCCTCCTGGATCCAGGCCTCGAACCTCGACGAGAGCGCGTCGGACAGCTTGCGCCCGTTCGCCCCCATCACCTTGAAGCCGTTGTCCTTGGCCGGGTTGTGGCTGGCCGTGACCATGACCCCCGCATCGGCGATGCCGTCCGCGAGGGCCGCCATGAGTCCAGCGGTAGGCAGCACGTCGGCGAGCAGGGCGGTGCCCCCTTCGGCAGCGACGCCAGCAGCCGCCGCCGCGACCAGCATGGCGCCGGACGGCCGGGTGTCGCGGGCCAGGAGGACCCTGTCGCCTCCCTCCTCGCGGGCCAGCCGGGCGGCGGCGCGGCCGATGCGCACCGCGCCCTCGGCGGTGATGGGTGCCGTGCCGGCGTGGCCACGCACGCCGTCGGTTCCGAAGCGGATCATTGGCGGATCACCTTGATGGTCTCAGGTTGCACGTCCACCACCTCGACCAGCTCGCTGGGCACGATGACCTCGGCGCGCACGCCCTCGGTCGCCTCGAAGCTGGCCTGGTAGAGCCCACGGACGGGCTCGTCGGGGAGGTAGATCTGGGCGATGACGTCCGACGCGGAGATCTGGCGCAGGGAGGCCGCGGGCCCCTCGGCGCGGACCCGCACGGTGGTGGGCTCGGCGACCCAGCCGGTGCGGCCGCGCACGACGACCGGCACCTCGCTGAACACGCGCGACTCGGTCCGGGGCTCGACGTCCACCCGGGCCTCGATGGTGGCGTCGCCGACCACCTCCACCCCGGCGAGATCGGGCTGGGTCTTGAAGCGGCGATCGAAGCGGAGGCCGCTGACATCGATGTTGAAGGTCTCGATGGTCGTGAGGTTGACCAGCAGGGAGCGCGGCCCGCGCACGGTGACCACCGACGGCTCCAGCTTCACGCCCACGACCATCCAGCCCTCCGCGGGCTCGCCGACGACCTTGGGCTCCACGTTCACGCTGCGCTCCTCCACCTCGTCGAGGGTGAAGGTGACGCTCTCGGGCCGGATCTCGGTGAGCTGCACCGTGCTGGGCAGGTTCTCGATGGGCAGACCAGCCAGATCCAGGCTGTGTTCGCCCAGCTCCGTCGACACGGTGGCCAGGTCGATGGGCAGGCGCAGGGCGTTCTTGTCCACCCGCCGCAGCGCCGACCGCGGCCCCTCCAGCACCACCGTGATCCGCCCGGGCAGGCCGGTGGCGATGAGGTCGGGGGGCTCGATCCAGTCGACCGGCACGCTGACCGTCTCCTGGGCCGGGTCCGACGCGGTGACGTACCACCACGCCGACAGCGCCAGCAGCACGGCCAGCAGCTTGTAGTGCGGGTGGGCGACCACCATCCTCAAGAGCACGCGGAGGCGCTCAAGCATCGGCCACCTCCGGCTCGGCCTTGGTGGGCGGCTTGTCCCCAGGCTTGTCGCTCGGCTCGTCGGCGCGGCCCTTCTCCAGCCCCTCCCGCAGGCGCTGGCGCAGGTCGTTCGCGTCGACCACCGGGTGGACCTCGCCGTCCTGCACCAGGCTCACCGTGCCGCGCTCCTCGCTGACGACGAGGCAGATGGCGTCCGTGTCCTCGGTGAGGCCGATCGCCGCGCGGTGGCGGGTGCCGTAGGCCCGGCTGACCTCCTTGGACAGGCTGATCGGCAGGAAGACGCCGACCGAGTGGATGCGCGAGTCGATGAGCACCACCGCGCCGTCGTGGATGGGGCTGGTGGGGTGGAAGATCGCCTGGAGGATCTCGGTGCTGACGGAGCTGTCCAGGCGGTGGGCCCCCTCCGCGAACGGGGTCAGCTCGGCGGTGCGCTCGATGGCGATCAGCGCGCCGATCCTGCGCTTTGCAAGTGAGAAACACGCCCGAATGACCTCCTCCAGCACCTGGGAGTCGGTCGGCCGGGCGCTGCGGGTGAACAGGCTGCCACCGGCGCGGGCGAGGGCCCGGCGGATGTCCTCCTGGAAGAGGATGACGATGGCCAGGGCGACCCAGACGAAGAGGTTGTCGAGCACCCAGTGCAGGGTGTTGAGCCCGATGTCGTCGGCGATCAGGTAGATGATGCCGAGCACGGCGAGGCCGAGCAGGCTCTGCATGGCGCGGGTGCCGCGCAGGAAGAGCAGCGCCCGGTAGAACAGCCACGACAGGATCCCGATGTCGATCCAGTCGATGATGGTCGCGGTCGCGAGCGGGCTGGCCTCGATCCAGGACAAGAAGACGGTCACGCCGCCCCCGAGGTCGCCGACACGGGCGCCGACGCATCGACCCAGGCCAGGTAGACCGCGCGCTGCACGGCGAGGGCCTGGGCGGTGGCGGCCACGTCGTGCACGCGGAGCACGTCCGCGCCCAGCCAGGCGGCGGCGAGGGCGGCCCCGACCGATCCATGCACCCGCTCCGCGGCGATGGGCACATCGGTGAGCCGACCGATGAACCCCTTGCGGGACGCGCCGATGAGCACCCGGTGACCGAGGGCCCGCAGGCGCGGCACCGCGGCGACGAGTCGGGGATTATCCGCGAGATCCTTGGCGAATCCAAGGCCGGGATCCAGGATGACGCGCTCCCGCGCCACTCCCGCCCCGACCGCCTGCCCGACGCGGCCCTGCAGCACGTCGATCACCTCTCCCACGAGATCGTCGTAGTGGGTGTCCGCCTGCATGGTGCGCGGGGTGCCCCGCATGTGCATCAGCACCAGCTCGCAGTCGCGCCCGGCGCACAGGGGCGCCATGTCGGGATCTCCCAGTCCGGTGACGTCATTCACCCAGCGCGCCCCCGCGTCCAGGGCCGCCTCGGCCACCACCGCCTTGCTGGTGTCGACGCTGATGACCGCATCAGGCCGCGCCGCGAGCACGCCCTCGATGACGGGCACCACCCGGTCCTGCTCCACCCTCGCGGTGACGGCATCCGCGCCCGGTCGGGTCGACTCGCCGCCGATGTCGAGCACGTCCGCCCCTTCGTCGAGGAGCCGCAGGCCGTGGGCGACCGCCTCCTGCACGCCCGCGTGCCGTCCCCCGTCCGAGAACGAGTCGGGGGTCACGTTGACGATCCCCATCAGCAGCGGGTTGTGGCGGTGCGTGCCGAGCATGCCGCCCGTCTAACCAGCACGGACTGCGGGAGTGGGGAGAATGGCCTCAGGCTTCCGGGAGCGGCTCAGGCTCCGCTCGGCGACGGCGACTTGCCCATCAGCCAGGTCAGGCTGGCCGGCTCGACCGGGCCCGCCTCCTCGACCAGCTCCTTGAACTCGGCCCCGGACAGGCTCTCCTTCTCGAGCAGCACCTGCGCCACCTGGTGCAGGATGTGCACGTTCTCGTTCAGGATGCCCTTGGCCACGCCATAGGCGCGCTGGCAGATGTCCTTGACCTCCTCGTCGATGCGACGGGCGGTCTCCTCGGAGTAGCTCTTGGGCTGGGCCATCGCGCGGCCGAGGAAGGGCTCGTTGTCGGAGCCACCCCAGGCGACCGGGCCGAGGTCATCGGACATGCCGTACTCGGTGACCATGTGGCGGGCGATGTTGGTCGCCTGCTGCAGGTCGTTCTGGGCGCCGGTCGTGTAGTGCTGGAACGCGATCTCCTCCGCGGCCCGGCCGCCCATGGCCATGGCGATGCGGTTGAGCATGTCGGCCCGCGACATGGACAGGCGATCCTCGGGGGTCAGGTGCATGGTGACGCCGAGCGCACGGCCGCGGGGCACGATGGTGACCTTGTGCAGGGGCGCATGGTTGGGCAGGAAGTGCCCGACGATCGCGTGGCCGGCCTCGTGGTAGGCGGTCGTCTTCTTCTCGCGGTCGCTCATCACCAGGCTCCGCCGCTCGGGGCCCATGTAGATCTTCTCCACCGCATTGTCGAAGTCCGGCATCTCCACCTGGCGCTTGTTCTTGCGCGCGGCGAGGAGCGCGGCCTCGTTGCAGAGGTTCTCCAGGTCCGCCCCGGAGAATCCGGGGGTACGCCGGGCGATGACGTCGAGCTTGACGTCCTCTCCGAGGGGGAGTCGGCGGGTGTGGATCTGCAGGATCTTCTCCCGGCCGGAGACGTCGGGCGCGGGCACGGAGATGCGGCGATCGAAGCGACCAGGCCGCAGGAGCGCGGGGTCGAGCACGTCGGGGCGGTTCGTGGCCGCGACGAGGATGACGCCCTCGGTGCCCTCGAAGCCGTCCATCTCCACGAGGAGCTGGTTCAGGGTCTGCTCACGCTCGTCGTGACCGCCGCCGAGGCCGGTGCCGCGGTGGCGACCGACCGCGTCGATCTCGTCGATGAAGATGATGCATGGCGCGTGCTTGCGGCCCTGCTCGAAGAGGTCGCGCACGCGGCTGGCGCCGACACCGACGAACATCTCGACGAAGTCCGAGCCCGAGATGCTGAAGAAGGGCACGCCGGCCTCGCCCGCGACGGCCCGCGCGAGCAGGGTCTTGCCGGTGCCGGGGGGACCCATGAGCAGCACGCCCTTGGGGATGCGGCCGCCGAGGCGGGTGAACTTGCGGGGGTCCTTGAGGAACTCGACGATCTCCTCGAGCTCCTCCTTGGACTCCTCGATGCCCGCGACGTCATCGAAGGTGACCCGACGGCTGGTCTCGTTGTGCATCCGGGCCTTGGACTTGCCGAAGTTCATGGCCCGGCCGTTGGTCCCCTGGATGTTGCGCATCAGCCAGAAGAACAGGAGCACCATCACGCCGAGGGGCAGGAGTGCGGTGAGACCGATGGTCCACAGCGTGTTGTCCGGCTCCGGGCGGTAGGTGTACTTCACGCCGTACTCGTCGAGCATGTTGCCGACGACGGTGTGGTCCTCGGGACCGGTCGTGGTGAACGCCTCTTCGTTCTTGCGCTCACCGGAGATGGTCTGCCCGGTGATGACCACGTTCTTCACGCGCTGCTCGGCGACCATCTCCTGGAACTCGGAGTAGTCGACCGACGTGCCGGACGACGTGAACCGTCCGGGCAGCAGGAACGCAGCCAGCACGACCAGCAGGATGACCAGCCAGAAGATGTTGTTGCGAGTCAGGTTCTTCATGCGTCTATGATCCCGTGGCCTGCGCGGCCGAAGAGGCGGGGTAACGGCTTGGGTCCACCTGCACCACGCCGCGGCCTGTTCAGGCGTCGTGGTGGATGGACACCGACAAGCCGTCGATACGCACCACAGAGCCACCGGAAAGGTGCACGGTTCCGCTGCCGCGATCCGCGGCGGCGAGGATCGCGTCGATCTGGGCGGCGGTGAGGGCACGATCGAGGGAGGCTACCGCGCGGCGGGCGAGGGCCCGGGGCGCGACGCGGAGGGCGAGGGTCGACAGGGTGCCGTCGTCGAGACCGAGCTGTTCGGCCGCGAGGGTGGTGAGCAGGGCGTCGTCCTCGGCGGCCCAGGTGGCGGATCGGGACAGCGCGGCGGCCGCGCCCGGTCGCAGGTCCTCGAGGAGCGGGATCAGCTCGGCGCGGACCCGGTTGCGCAGGTAGCGGGGATCGGCGTTGGACGCGTCTTCCCGCCAGGCCAGGCCGTGGGCGCGGGCGTGGTCGACGAGGTCCTGTCGCGGCACGGCGAGCAGCGGGCGCACATAGCGATCGCGGCGAAACGCCATGCCGGCGAGACCGCGGCTGCCGGAGCCCCGGAGCAGGGAGAGGAGCACGGTCTCGGCCTGATCGTCGCGGTGGTGGGCCAGGGCGACGCGATCGACGTCGAGGCAGGCGAAGACGGCGAAGCGCGCGGACCGCAGCTCAGCCTCGGACGCACCGTGTCCGAGGCTGAGATCCGCCCGATGGCATGGAAGTCCCCTGCCCTGCGCGAGAGCCTCGACGAAGTCCGCGTCGCCAGCACTCTCTGCCCGGGTGCCGTGGTCGACGGTGACGACCGACAGCCGCCCCCGGTGCAGGCCCGCGGTCGCCAGGAGGACATCGAGGAGCACGACCGAGTCGAGCCCTCCGCTGACCGCGACCGCCACGCGATCATCGGGGCTCCACAGGCGCTGATCGCGGATGGTCTCGGCCACCCGGTCGCGCAGGCGTCCCATCAGCCGACCGCCGCGGTCAGCGCGACGATCTGCTTCCAGTCGTCGGGGGGATCGCCGTCGAGGATCGCCCGATTGCGGCGCTCGGTCCCGCAGGTTCGGCAGCGGTAGTGGATGCGCCAGCCATCCCCGCCGGCGGGCTCGACGCGGACGGGATCGAGGACGCCTCCGCAGCCCGCCGCGCGGTCGCCGGGCACGACGTCGACGTGCAGGCTGCGCAGGCAGTGGGGGCAGTGATCCCGGGCGGTGCGCCCGTGGGCGGGCACGTCGGCGCCGCAGTGGGCGCAGGTGAAGTCCTCGTCCCGGGCGATGGGGTTCAGCCGCTCCATCGCCTCCACATCCCGGGCGCGCGCCCGACGCAGGATCCGCTTGCCAGGCCAGGAACTCGCGTCCTCGGGCAGGGGGTTGCCCCGCCGGGTGGCCTCGGCGAGCACGGCGTCGCGCAGGCCAGGGTCAGCGTCGAGGTCGCGGGCCAGGCGCTTGAGCGCGCCGCGGGACAGGTCGTCGTCCAGCAGGGCCCGGACCTGCGCTGCGAGATCCTCGGTCACCCGCCCGCTTCCGGCGCTGCGGCGCCTCCAGCCTGCTCCAGCTCCTCGGCGGTGGGCTTGCGCGCGCACTCCTGCACCAGGAAGGGAACGCCCTCCTCCACGGGAAAGACGAGCCCGGCGTCGGGGCTGTACAGACCCCCCTGCACGTCGACCAGCTCGCAGCGGGTCAGCGGGCAGACGAGCAGGGCGCGGAGGTCGGCGTCGAGGGTCCAGTCGGGCATGGCGGCGCCCTAACGCGCCCCCGACGCGCGGGTCTACCGGTTCCAGGCCCCCGGCGGAATGCCCAGCGAGACCTGGCTCTGCAGGGCCGTCGGCTGGCGGTGGGTGGCCTCGATGCGCCCGGTCTCCCCGATGTCGGCGGCCTCGTCGCCGAGACGGCGAAGGTTGCCGGTGTGCAGGTAGGGCAGGCCCGCCGGTCCGTCGGCGAGATCGGAGCTGGCGGTGGGCTCGACCTGCATCGCCCAGCGACGCTTCAGCAGCCGGCCGTCGTCGGCCAGGAAGGCCTCGGCGCGCAGCTCGCCGCGGAAGGTGTCCTCGAGGGAGGGCACCCCGTTCATGTCCAGCATGTCCGTCGCGAGCGTCAGCTGTGCCTGGCTCACGACCCGGTATCCGGGCTCGCCTGCGCCCACCTGGTGCACCGTCGCTCCCGACGCCCGAGTCCCCCGCCCCGACGGCATCTGGGCCAGCCAGGTGCGGCGCTGCCCGTGCACCCCGCCCCCTTCCAGGGGCAGATCCTCCAGGTCAAAGCCAGCGATTGCGCGACTGACGATCAGGCGCAGGTTCTCGTCCCGGGCGCGGGTCGTGCGCCGGACGCGCTGCGACGGGTCGAGATCGAGGTCCACCCCTCGGATCCGCCCGTCCTTGACCGCGATGTCGAGCACGGCCCCGGTGAGCCGCTCGTCCGCCTGAACCAGCGCCAGGGCGACCTTGTCCTCGTCCCCGGGCATGGCGGCGCCGCGGATGGCGACGTCGGAGATCACGCAGCTGACCTTGCGGGCGTCGTCGTCCGTGGCGGCACAGGCGAGCTCCAGATCGAGCGCGACCTCGGTGACCCGCACCATCATCACATCGCCCTCCACCAGCCACAGGGGCCGGGGCAGCACGAGCTCAGAGTGGATCTCCCAGCGCTCGACCTCGGGGGTGGCGATCCCGCCGAGGGTGACGGCGGCGAGCAGGGTCGGCAGCATGGCACCTCCTTTGAAGAGAAGGTGGACCACACGCGGCCCTTGTCAAGGGCGTCACCCCAGGAGCGCCCACAGCGTCGGCACGCCGGAGATCTGCAGGATGGCGCGCACGACGCCCATGAGCCCCTCTCCCGCCACCAGTCCGGAGGCGACGGCGAAGGCCATGGCTGCGGCACCGGCGGGCGAGACGCGCTTCCAGATGACCAGGAACAGCGAGCCGACGAACATCAGGATCGCGTAGTAGGCGGGCACGATGAAGGCGATGCCCATCGCGAGGCCCGACGGCACCCACACCTTGGCCTTGTCCGAGAGCAGGCTGCGCAGGATGGGCAGCGCGGCGCCGAGGATCGCCCCGCCGATGACGGCGTAGAGCGCACCCTGGGGCAGGCTGTCGAGACCGTTGGCGAGCAGCTCGGCGAACCCCTTCCAGGCGTGGGCGGCAGGCGCGGGCAGCGGCTCGGGGGCGTTCTCGAGGTGCTGCTTCATGCCGCCGATGTCGTAGGCCTGCGCGAACAGCAGGTACGCCGGCACGCAGACGAGCACGCCCGCGCCGATGCCGACCAGCTGGGCGAGGAACTGCTTGCGGGGCGAGGCGCCGAGCAGGTAGCCGGTCTTGAGGTCCTGCATCATGTCGCCGGCCTGCGACGCACCGGCGCCGGTCACGGCGGCGGACATGAGGTTGGTGCTGAGCGCGCCCGGAGAGAGGGCGGCGAAGGCCAGCTGGGTGACCTTGCCCATGCCGCCGATCGGGTTGATGTCGGTCTCACCGGTGGAGCGCACCGCGATGGCGGCGAGCAGGGCGGACAGCGCGACGGCGATGACCGTGAAGTACGGCGGGATGCCGAAGAGCCACCAGGCCATGCCGCAGACGAAGACCGTGGCGACGGCCAGGCCGCCGACCCACCAGGAGGTGGGGATGACGTCAGGGGCGGTGTCGACCACGTCGCCGTCGACCTTGCCCGGGCGGAAGGTGTTCAGCACCGAGCGCCAGTTCAGCACCAGCGTCATCATCGCGTCCATGATCATGAGCGCGATGCCCGGCCACAGCAGCCAGGCGCGGCCGCCCACGAGCCCGAACATGGTGCTCGGGACCGGGGTGTGGGGAGCGAACACGGCGGGCACGTCGGAGGCCGCGACGACGTGGGAGCCGAGGATGCCGGCGGGACCCGCGGCGAACGCATGGGCGGCGTAGGTGTACTCGACGCCCCAGGTCCTGGCGAAGGCGATCTGCTGTGCCAGGTCCCCGCCAGCAAACCCGAGGGCGTTCTGTGGAAGCAGGAGCTTGAAGCTCATCAACCAGCCGCCTTGCCACACGCCGTCGACCGTCCACGGCCCAGCGACCAGCTCGTTGGCGACGATGATCGGCGCAAGCACACCCCAGGCGAGGATCGCGCCGAGCAGCAGGGAGGTGCCGACCCGCGGCCCGATGAGGATGCCCGCACCAAACATCATGGGCGAGAGCAGGACCGAGAAGCCCCACACCGTGAGCACGCCGAGCGCCGGGACGACGGCCTCGATGGGCGGGTGGTCGAGCTCGGGCACGAAGTAGCCGGCGATGGTGTAGAGCGCGGCCGGGAGCGCGACCAGCGCCAGCATGCGAGCCTTGCGGGCGGCCTCGGTGCCCGAGGAGGCCATGGAGACGATGGTCTCGGCGGTCGCGGTGCCGGTCGGGAAGCGCAGCTTCTCGGCGACCACCATCTGACGGCGCAGGGGCACGGCGAAGAACACGCCGAGGT
Organism: uncultured Pseudomonadota bacterium; assembly: GCA_937891875.1. GTDB lineage: Bacteria > Myxococcota_A > UBA796 > UBA796 > REDI01. The sequence goes on from CALATR010000466.1 coordinate 9,523, forward strand.
AGGCGACCGCGAGGGCCCACAGGGTGAGCTGTACGTAGCCGAGCTCGTAGCCGAGCATGTTCATGGCCGGGATGGCGGCGAGCAGGCCGGCGGCCGACGTCATCGAGCCCGCCGCGGAGCCCGCGGTCTGGGTGATGTTGGTCTCGAGCACGCCGTACTTGCTGACCTTCATGCCCACCCGCCCGAGGAGCCGGGTGAGCGATCCGAGGACCGCGAAGCCGACGATGGCGGCGATGAGCGAGCCGCCGAGGGACCAGCCGGTCTTGAGTCCCAGGTAGAGATTCATGGCCGAGACCAGGCTTCCGACCAGGCATCCAGCGACGACGGCGCGGATGGTCAGCTGCGCCTCGCCCGGTTCGGGGGTGTAGATCTGCTCCTGCTCCACGGCTGCGGACGCTTCGGCGGTCTGTGCGGTCGGGATCGGCCCGGGAGCGGAGGGATCGGGGGAAGGTCCACCGGTCTGGGGCTCATCGGTCACGGCCATGGTCGGGCTCCGTCATCGTTCAGCCCCGCGTTGTACCAGCCTGATGGGACGAGGTCGATCGGACAGCGCGGGGTCGCGGCGAAAGCCTGGGTGGATAGGGAGTGCGAGCCTGCAAGGAAGGTGTCCATGGACGAGTCGAGCAACCTGTCACGGTCGGTCGCGGCGGCGTTGGGGATCGCGGCCGGCATCGCGCTGGGCTGGGTGGCGCTGTGGACGGGGGCCGCATCGGCCGCATTCGATCCCGGCTCTCCGGAGGAGACGTCCGGCCCCACCGAAGCGGACTGCGAGGCGCAGCTGCCCGAGCTGACCGAGCGCACGGACGCCCTGGACACCGAGGTCGCCGCGCTGAAGTTCGAGGAAGGCCTCCTGCGCAGCCAGCTGGGCATCATCGGCGGCCTGCCCATCCCCTGGCCGGACGATGCGGCACCGCAGTGGCGGGAGGCGCAGGTGCGCGAGCAGGTCGAGGCGGCGATGAGCGGGCTCGAGGGCATCGTGCTGCACGAGCTCGACTGCAGTGAGTACCCCTGCCAGCTGGTGGTGGAGTCGGTCGAGGACCCGAGCACCCCCGGGGTCGTCTCTACCCACGACTACGACGCGCTCACAGACGCGCTCGCACCCGGCCTGCCGATCATGGCTGCCGCGCTGGACGGGCGAAACCTCGCGTTCATCACCCTCACCGACGCCAAGCTGGACCGAGAGGTCAGCAACCGGGTGGACGTCCGCCGGGACCGCCTGGCGACCCGCATCCTCGAGGAGGCGCCATGAAAGCCGAGATCCTCCTGGGCATCGTCGGCGCGGTGGTCGGAGCCGCAGCGACCGTCGGGATCGGCGTGGCCATGGGCGGCGCGGGATCGGACGAGGCCCCTGCCCCTTCCGCGAGCGCATCTCTGGGGGAGGCGCCCGCAGCGGGGCCATGCGCCCGGCTGGACGAGAGGCAGGACGCGCTGGACGGCCTTGTCGTGCAGAAGGAGGTCCTGCAGGGGCTCATCGCCGGCCACCGCCAGGTCCGCGACGAGATCGCGGGCCAGCCCGTCGACTGGGATCCCGGGTTGCCAGCCCAGGATCAGCCGCAGAGCGTGGAGGCGCGCCTGGAGCAGGCCCTGGCTGCCGGGGACATCGAGCTGTTCGAGATCGACTGCGACGAGGATCCCTGCGTCGCGGTCGCGGCGTTCCACGTGCCGGCGGGCGCAGATCTCGCCGTCGCGGGGGAGGCGCACCGAGCGCCGGTGCGCAAGGCGCTCGGCGAGCTGACGTTCGGGCAGATCTCGAGCCTGCAGCAGCTCGACGATGGTGGCTATCACTACTTCATCGCCGGACCCGTGCAGCGGCGGGCCGACCGGCGTGAGGGAGACGAGCGCACCCCGTTCCGCGCCGAGTCCCTGCTGAACCTGGTGCTGGACGAGGTCAAGGACGGCACCCGCGAAGGCCCCAGCACGGCGAGCGGTGTGGACGCCGGAGGCGCCGAAGCGGACTGACGAGACCCACCCGTCCGCGCTAGCCTGCGTGCCCGTTCGGAGACCCCGTGCGCCACCGCCGCCTGACCGACCTGACCATGCACTTCGACACCGACGGCGCCGTGTTCCTGCGGTCCCAGGCCCACTCCCTGGGGGCCCGGGTGCCGCCACAGGCGGTCGCGGTGCTCTCGTTCTGCAGCCACCCTCGCTCCCGGGAGGAGGTCGCCCGCATGCTGGGCGCCCCCCTCGCAGGGCTGTACGACGGCCTGGTCGGAGCCGGCTTCCTGGTCGAGCCCGGCGCCGAGGACGCGACGCCGACGTTCTTCAGCAACTTCGCCGGCCTGGAGATACACCGCAGGATGCTCGCCGATGATCGGCGCGTGGACGCCTATGCGGCCGCGATCGCCCGGGCGGTGGAGCCGGGCATGGCGGTACTGGACGCGGGCACCGGCAGCGGACTGCTGGCGTTGCTGGCGGCAAGGGCGGGAGCCAGGGTCGTGTACGCGGTCGACGCCAGCGATGTGCTGGAGCTTGCCGCGGCCACCGTTGAACACCTGGGTCTGCAGGACACCGTGAAGATCGTCCGCGGCGACTTCGGCAAGGTCGGCCTGCCCGAGAAGGTCGACCTCATCGTGTCCGAGACCTTCGGAGCCCTGGCCCTGGCCGAGGGCAGC
>CALATR010000467.1 GCA_937891875.1 uncultured Pseudomonadota bacterium
CGCCCTTCGAGAGGGGCCGCACGATGCGGTAGCGGCCGAGCCGCTCGAGGTTGATGGGGCGGGGCCCCTTTCCGACGACGGTTCGCGCCATGTCGCTCGGTTCTCGGGTGTCGATGGCGGTATTTGCCCCGCCAGCAGCGCGATCGCAAGGATGTTTCAGCCTGGAGTCAGCTTCCCGTCGAGGTCACCGACGAGGTCGGACCCTCACATCCGGGAGACCGGCGCCAGACCGAGCAGGCGGAGGCTGGTCTCGAGCGCCCGCGACGTGGCCCACACCAGCGACAAACGCGAGGTCGTGGTCTCGGTACTGTTCGCGTCGTCCAGGACCTTGCACTGGTTGTAGAAGCGCGCCATCGCCTTGGCGAGCTGGAAGGCATGGTTCGCCAGGACGTTCGGCTTGGCGGCCTCGGTCGCGGAGAGGATCGCCTCCGGAGTGCGGGCGATGGTGATGGCCAGCGCGCGCTCGGCTTCGTGCTCGGGCAGGATGACGCCCGGAGTGTACGCCGTCAGGTCGCCCACGTCGGACTTGCGGAAGATGCTGTGGCAGCGGGCGTTCGCGTAGAGCAGGTACGCAGCGGTGTCCCCCTCGTACGCGACCATGCGGTCCCAGTCGAAGTGGATGTCCGAAGCCGGGTTCTGGGACAGGTCGGTGTACTTCACCGCCCCCACGCCGATGGCCTCGGCGACCACCGCGCGCTCCTCCTCGGGCAGCTCGGCACTCTCCCGGTCGACCACCTTGCGAGCCGCGGCGACTGCGGTGTCCAGCACGTCGACCAGGTTGAGCATGCCGCCCCCGCCCTTGCGCGAGCTGACCACGTCCCCGTCGAACTTGAGCATGCCGTGGCCGACGTGCACGAAGTCGGTCTGCACGCCCATCTTGCGGCTGGCCGCGAAGACCTGGCGGAAGTGCAGGGACTGGCGCACGTCGGTCTCGTAGATGATCCGCTCGGGCGCCCAGGTGTCCATGCGGTCGATGACCGTCGCCAGGTCGGTCGTGCCGTACATGGCGGCGCCGTCGGACTTGCGGATGAGCAGCGGGTTCTTGGACAGGCCCTTGCCGTCCTCGGGCTCGAACGGGACGATGATGGCGCCCTGGTCCTCGACGGCGAGGCCGCGAGCCATCAGGTCCTCGATCATCGGGTGCACGGCTTGCTGGTAGTGGGACTCGCCGTGCACGACGTCGAACTTCACGCCCAGGCGGTCGTAGACGCCGTTGAACTCCTCCAGGCTGACCCGGCAGAAGTCCTGCCACAACGCCCGGTTCTCGGGGTCGCCCTCCTGCAGCTTCACCGTCTCGGCCCGGGCCCGGTCGGTGAGCTCGGCGTCGTCTGCCGACTTCTCCCGGAAGAGCTGGTACAGGCGCTGGAGCTCGGCGACCGGATCCTCGGCGTAGGCCGCCTCGTCCCGCCACTCGTGCCAGGCGACGATCAGCATGCCGAAGGGCGTGCCCCAGTCACCGATGTGGTTGTCGGCGATGACGTTCCAGCCCACGAAGCGGTACATCCGGGCCAGCGCATCGCCGATGATCGTGCTGCGCAGGTGACCGACGTGCATGCGCTTGGCGATGTTCGGGCTGCTGTAGTCGATGACCAGGGTGCGTCCCGTGCCGGGGGCGCCGAGACCGAGGTCCTCCTTGCCCGCCCGCTCGACGACGTCGGCTCCGAGCCAGTCATCGGCCAGGCGCACGTTGATGAACCCGGGGCCGGCGATCTCCACCGAGCCCAGGGCCGGGTGCTCCGGCAGGGCGTCCACCAGCTGCTGCGCGACCGCCCGGGGATTGGGTCCGACCGCCTTTCCCAGTCGCAGTGCGTAGTTGGTCTGGTAGTCACCGTGGCGCGGATCCGCGGTAGCGACAAATGGCGCCAATGGCACCGGTGCGTCGCCATGTCCGGCAGCCTTCACGGCGGTGTTCAGCAGGTCGGTGAGCGTGTCTGCGATGGTGGTCAAGGGGCCTTCCCGGGCTGGCCGCCCGCGTATCCCGACCAGTCCGCACCGTCAGACACGACGCGCGCGCCGCGCAGCTCCGAGCACCGAGAAAGAAGTTTGCTGTCGAATGACCGTTTCAGACGGCGCAACATCGGACCCGTGCACTAGATGGTGGGACAGTGGGCCCAAGTCGGCTAGAGTCACACCGTCAAAACGGTTCCCCACGCGGGTTGCCAGGGTCGGCGCCGGATCACAGTCCCCCCCCAGTACTTCCTACTGGTTCCGGCGTCGGCCCTTTGGCCCCGCGACTCGAAGACCCCGGTACGAAGCGCGAGAACGCCGGGTCGAAGACCGTCCGGACGAGGATGAGGGCCACGTCGAGCACCGCGGCGAGCAGCAGCGCGGGGGCGACGAAGATGGCGCCGATGCGGGCAAGGATCAGCGCGCCCGCCTGAAAGACCGCCCGGTCGAGGTCGCCTCCGGGCACGTCCCCGACGAGCACGGGCAGGGCGTCGCCGTAGCCGAGCGCCTCGGTCAGCGGGTACGCGCCGAGCAGCAGCCCCCCGACGACCGCGAGCAGGACAGGCAGGACGAAGCGCCTCATGCCGCACCCAGCCTGGACCACACCGGGCCCTGCACCATGGCGTAGGCGGCGACCGCGTCACCGACCGCGTTGCCCGCGCGCATGCGCCACCTCCCCTCGCTCTCGTCGACGAAGCCGGTCAGCTGCACGCTGGCCCACAGGGCGCGGGACATGGCGGCATCATCGAAGGACTTCGCCGCGACCAGCGCCAGGCCCGAGGACGCCGGGGCCGCGCCCAGGATCGGCACCACGCCGCCACTGTCGACGTCGACGTGGGCCTCGTAGCCGGGGGCCCACTCGAGTGCGTAGCCGAAGCCCATGCGCGTCCGCAGCAGCGCCGTCCGCGAGAGCTCGAACTGCTCCTTCGCCAGCTTGGGAGCGGACAAGCGCAGGGTGTGACTGGTCCACCACAGGGTCGAGCCCTCGGGGGGCTGGGTCTGCTCGCCGCGGCGGGTGTAGCCGGAGATCAGCAGGCCGGTGCCCTCGTGGACGAGGTGCTCGCGGGCGCCACGCTCGAAGCGCTGCATCAGGTCGTCGTGGTGCTCGCCCAGCAGGACCTCGGCCGCGCGCAGCCCCGCCAGCGCGGTGGCGTTGCAGTAGGCCCAGCACTCATCGGGGTAGCTCTCCCCGCTGCCGATGGGGCTCGGCTCGAGGATCTCCCTGACAAACGCCGTGCGTCGGGCGAGCGCCTTCTTCAGGCGGCGGTTGTCGTCGAG
>CALATR010000468.1 GCA_937891875.1 uncultured Pseudomonadota bacterium
ACGAGGACGACGACTTCGAGGGCCTCGACTTCGGGGAGGACGACGAGGACGACGAGTTCGGTCGCCGCCGCCGTCGGCGTCGCCGGCGCCGTGGGACCCGCCGCAGCCGCCGTGGCCGCACCCGCGGGCGTCAGCGCTCGAGCGGTCGCCGCCGCCGTCCCACCGCCAGCAAGCCGAAGGAGTCTTCGATGACCTGGGGCATGACCGCCGTGGGCGGGACCGACACCCTCGACGCCGCCGGCTCGGCCAGCGTCAAGATCCGCCTCCAGCACGACTTCCGCGCCCAGGACATCACGTTCACGGGCTCGGCGGCCGGCGCGAAGGTCACCAGCATCTTCTTCGGCGACCGCGTGGTCTGGTCCTCGAGCGATGGCATCGACGTGTCGGTGTTCGGCTCGACGTCCTTCCTCCGCGGGCTGCTGAAGGGGCAGAGCCTCCGCGCCGGCCTCGACATCACCGTGAACGGCAACCTCCCCGGCGCGGGCGACTTCGCGGTCACCCTGGTCGGCGAGAAGCCGGTCACCGCGACCTGCTGAGGTGACCGGTGGCCCGGTGTGCGACGGACCTGTCGTCCCGCTCGGATGGAGCCGAGCTCCCTCCGTGGGACGGCGCCGTCGCGCACCGCGGCCTGCTCGACGCTGACGCGGCCGAGGGCACCTGGCGCATCGTCGAGGCGTTCAGCACGTCGGACCTCCCGTTCGAGCTGGACGTCCGGTGGACGTCGGGCAGCGGTTCGGGCGCAAAGGCGCTGGTGACCGTCGCGAGGGCCGCACGGCTGTGCGTGTTCGCGCGCGGACTCCAGGTCCGGGCCGGCAACCTCGCCGACGTCGCCAACCGCGTCGGCGTCAACGTCGCCGACGGCTGGACCGTCACCGAGAACACCTGGGAGGTCACGGGCTTCGGCGGAGACCTCCCCGTCGACATCCCCGTCCCGCCCTTCGCCAAGCGGGTCCGCATCGAGCTCGAGGACCCGGCCCGCGTCCCCATCGCGCTCGTCCACCTCTACAACGGCCGCGACGAGCTCCGCAGCACCTTCGTCGTCGGGGACCAGCCTCCCGACGGCGTCCCCGTCGGCGGCGCCCGACGGCTCACCGTGACCGTCGGCAACGGCACCGGCTTCCGCGCCGTCTTCACCCTCTCGCTCTGAGGCCCTCCTCATGCTGTTCCGCGACTTCACCACCATCCTCGACGTCACCGATGCCGGCACCGATCCCGTCACCGGCGCCGCGTACCGGCTCAACCCGCTCCCCGCGGACAAGGTGCAGGACCACGAACAGGAGGTCGTGCTCGTCGTCAGCGGCGCGCACTCCGGTGGCATGACCGACCCCTCGGTCAAGGTCATCGTCGAGTCCTCCACCGACGGCCAGACCTGGCACGAGATGTGGAGCGGCCAGTACACCCAGCAGGCGTTCAAGGCCGTGGACCGGCCGAAGCTCGACCCCATGGGTGGCGCCACGACGCCCTCGGCGCTGTTCTCCTACGTCCGCGCACGGACCGAGCTGTTCGGCGGCACCGCGCCGAGTCAGGACCGCGTCGTCGTGCAGATCGGGTCCACCGCCCCGCTGCGCATGCGGAAGGTCTGATGCGCATCGCGGTGAAGCTGGCTTTCGACGAGCAGGCAGCGCTGCGGCTGCTCAACTGGCTCGCCCAGGAGAACGCGCTTCTCCTCCGGGCGCGGCCGGAGCTGCCGCTGCTGTACGACTCGGGCGTGGTCTACCGCCGCGAGACCGACGAGACCTGGTGCGACTACCTGAACATGCTCGCCCAGGGACACGAGGACTGCGACGGCCTGGCCGCGGCCCGGGCCGGCGAGCTCATCGCGAAGGGCTGGAAGGCGCTGCGACGCGGTGACGAGGGCTTCGCCGAGGCCCAGCGTCGCCGACCGACCTCGATCCCGGCCGAGGTGATGCTCACCACCCGCAGCACGCCCGAGGAGCCGGGGCTCTACCACTGCGTCGTCCGCTACCGCGTGGGGACGAGCTGGCACCGCGACGACCCGAGCAAGCGGCTCGGGATGAACGGCACGGTCCAGCCCGACGTGCGCCGACGCTGGGCGGCCGCCGCCCGACATACGACCGCCGACGCGGTCTGGAGGACTGCCTGATGCGACTGCAGAGCGCCCTGTCCCTGCGCGAGTTCGCCGGTCTCGACGACTTCGGCCGCACCCGCCCGCGTCGCCGCCAGAAGCGTCGCGCGCCCGAGCGTGCCGGGCTCCCGCGGAAGCCCCGTCGGGAGCCCGAGCAGGCTCCGGCGCTCGTGGCTGCCCGCCGCACGGCGCCCGACGAGGTGCTCGAGGCGGAGATCATCGAGGCCGAGCCCGTCCCGACTCGCCGCGCGTGGAGCCCGTCGGTCACGATGGGCCCGAACCTGCGCATCCAGGCGGCCCAGGGCTTCCGGGCTGCCGTGATCGAGCTCAAGCCCGGCCTGTTCGTCGTGGCCGAGGTCCCCGAGCACGTCACCCGGTCCGAGTTCGGCATCGTGCCGCTGCTCGCCCCGCTCGTCGTCCGAGCGGCGACGAAGGCCATCACCACGCCGCCCGAGCAGCGCACGCTGCCGAAGCTCGTCCAGGCGATGCAGCAGCAGCCGCCCCAGGCCGCTGCGCCGCCCGCGCTTCCCGGTCCGGTGGCGACGCCGGCACAGCCCGAGCCGCGCGCCCTCATCCCCGCGGCGGGCGCCGGTGCTGGTCACGCCCAACTTCTGCCCGCGCCCGTGCTCGGCCGCTGGGTCGACCAGGACGACCTCGCCGGCCTGTTCGGCTGCGACGCCTGCGACGGCAAGTGTGGGAGGTGAGCATGTCGTCGTGGAGCCAGATCAAGGCCGGCTGGTCCTCGGGTTGGCAGGCGCTCCAGCGGGAGTCGATGCGGGCCTACGAGGCGGCCATCGCCGCGGACCCGACGGGCTACCTCGGCCGCGTCCAGGCGTTCGCCCATGAGCTCTCCCTGTCCCGGGCGACCCTCAACCGCATCCGGGACAAGCTGCCGAACCCGCCGACCACCGCAGAGCAGCGCGCCGTCCACGCCAAGTACCAGGCGCTCGAGGCCCGCTACCACGAGCTCGCCGCCGGTCTGTACGCCGACGCGCGTCCTGCGCAGACGGAGATCGGCGTCGCCCCCATCGTGGTCGGCGTCGTCGTCGGGGGCGTGGTCATCGGTGTGGCCGGCATCGCCTGGGCCATCGCCGCCTACGAGTACGTCGTGAACCTGCGCGAGCAGACCGCCCTGGCCGAGCGGGAGCTCGACGCCCGGGTCGAGGCGAGCCGTGAGGGCCGCGGGCTCCAGGCCTCGACGCTGCCGCCGCCACCACCGAGCCCGACCACCGCGGCCAAGGGCATCGGCTTCGTGCTCATCGGCGGCCTCGCCATCGCCGCGGGCGCCTTCGTCCTCCCCCAGCTCCTGAAGAAGTGACCCATGACCCACGCTCGCCCCAAGCGCTTCCGCCTGAGCTTCGTGAATGCCGCCGAAGACGTCCCCCGGCTGGTGCGCGCCTACGGCCGTGCCTGCGCCGGGGAGTTCGCCCTGGTGATGCGGCCTCGCGAGGGTCGCTCAGTGCTCGTGCTCGTCACCAAGGCCGACGCCCGCATGTGGCGGAGCACCGAGGACGGCACCGACGCTCCCGCTGTCCCCGAGGCGGTCATCACCCCGGCCGACGCAGTGAAGCTCGTGAAGGTCGAGCAGCAGGCGCTGCCGAAGACGAGCCCGATCACCCTTCGCGGCCAATGGTCCGGGTACCTGCACTGCGACGACGGCCGGCCGCGGGTCGAGCTCCGCCGTAAGCTCGCGACGTACGGGGTGCTCCACCTGGAGTCGTCGGTGGACGGACACTGGGCCTGGCGGGTCGAGCGGACCGAGAAGTGGTTCAGCGAGCCCGGGGCGGACGCCGGCAAGGCGGGCACGCTCGTCGGTGCCATCGAGGCGGGACTGCGCCAGGCGATGGGGCTGCTCGGCGAGGCGTGCAGCCTCCGGGACAGTCGCCGTCGGGCTGCCTACGACAGCGCCTGGGCCGAGACGCACCCGGTTCGTCCGGCGCGCGAGGGCAAGGACCCGACGGAGCGACTGAAGGTGAAGCCGCCGCGCAAGGGGCGGGCGAAGCCATCGACGGCGACGGCGCCGGCCCGGCAGGCAGTGGAC
>CALATR010000469.1 GCA_937891875.1 uncultured Pseudomonadota bacterium
CCTCCGCGGCCAGCATGCGCCCGGTGATCGAGTCGCCGCGCAGGTAGGCGAGCGCTGCGTCCCACTCGGACTGGTCGAGATCCTCGTCCAGCCACCACTGGAACGTCTCCCCCTCCTTGTACGAATAGGCGGCCTCGAACGCCCATCCTTCGACGACACTCAGCCCGTCGAGCGCCGAATACAGCCCGGCCTCGTCCGTGCCGCGTCCGTCCATCGCCCGGTAGGCGGCCATGGCCTTGCCCTGCACCAGGCGCTCCCGCCAGAACCGGCGATCGATGTCGGCTTCCTTGTCCGCGAGCGAGCGGGTGAAGCCGGGCACCGCCGCGACCAGCCAGTCCGCGATCGGCTGCTCCAGCGCATCGTAGGCGAGCTCCGCCTCGTCACACAGGGCGTCGGTCGCCGTCTCCGAGCGCGCGATCAGACCGTCCGTGCCGTCGACGAACGCGCTGCTCGCGTGGTCGAGCGGGGTGTCCATCGCGGCGAGCACGGCGAGCATGCGGGCGTGGACCTGCTCGCCGAACGCGTCGAGCACGCCGCCGAGGGGCTCGGGCAGGGCAGCGGCGGTCGACAGTCCGCCGTCCCGGGCCGTCCCCAGCCCGGTTCCGAGGCCCTCGAGCCGCTCGCTGGCGGCCCTCCCCGCCTGGTCGAGCGCCGCGACCGTGCCCGCGAGCAGGCCGTCCCGCCCGGCGTGGGCGTCCGCGAGGATGCGGTCCAGCAGCGGCTGGATCTGGTCGATCCGCAGCACGCCCAGCCGGGGATCGACCTGGGCCAGCACCTGCTCCCCGGCGTCCGTCGCCACCGCCTCGAGCTGAGCGGCCCAGCGCGCCCCGCCGTCAGCGACCAGGCGCAGCAGCTCGGCGCGGTGGCTCGCCTTCAGGCTGCGCAGGACAGAGGCGATGCGGTCCAGCGTGCCGACGCTGCGCTGCTCCTCGGCGTCCACCCGCCCGATCAGCCCCCGAGCGAGCCCGTCGATGTCGCTGCCCGCCTGCGTCCCTTCCCCGCGCAGGTCGCGCTTCGCCCGCCACTGGGTGCGGCCGATCCCCTTGCGCGCCGCGTCGAGATCCGCCTCCATCTCCGCCTTGTGGGTGAAGCCGGACAGGGCGCCGAGCTTGTCGGCGGTCGTCTGCTCGATGCCCGCGACCGCCTCGTCGAGCATGCCGTCCAGGGTGGGACCGATGGCCTCGCGGGTGTCGCGCCAGACGTCCAGGAACTTCTCGTTGCGCACGTTCTCCGCCGCGAGATCCTGGCTCTTGCTGCGGTGGTACTTGCCGGTGAGGCGCGGTCCGCTCATCGTGATCGGGCGCTTGCGGGCCTCCTCGCCGACCGCGCGGTGCATCGTGTCCGCCGCGTCGTCGCGCCGCTCGGTGACGTCGTCGAGCGCCTGGGTCGACGCCTGGCGCACCCCCTCCTCCCCCCGGTCCTGGTGCGCGTCGAGGCTGGCCTGGGTCCGGCTCGCCGCGAGGGTCACCCGGCCGTAGTGCACCCCGGATCGCTCGTCGGCGCGGGTGCTCTCTGCCTCGGCCTGCGCCGCGGCCGACGCGCTGGCTTCGGCCGCCTCGGCGAGGATCCGCTCCCGCGCCGCGCCAAATCCGCCTGCCAGCTGGTCCCGCGCCTGCTCCGCCACGGAGATGACCGCGTCCACCGCCCGGTCGAACGATTCCGCCGAGGCACCCGCCGCAGCCTGCGCCGCCGCGTCGAGGTCGGAGTGGATCCCCGCCAGCGAACCCTCCAGCGCCTGCATCCCCGCGGCCACCGCAGCGTGGTGCTCCGCAGCACCCATGCCGGTCTTGCGCACAAGACGCCGGGCCTGACCCGCTCGCAGCTCCGGCGGCGCCGGGATCGACGCACCCCCCAGCTGCAGATCGGCCGACCCGGGCACACCCTGCACTGGCGCCCCTTCGACCGGGATCGGCGCGACCGCCGGGGGCGCCACCTCGGAGGTCGGGGTCGGCGCGCGCTCCCCACCCTCCGCCTCTTCCGTCAGGGCCGGGATCGCCGGGGCGCCACCCACGGACTCCGAGCCCGCCAGCGCCAGGGCGGGCACGCTCGCGGCGGGCACCTCGGGACCGCCATCGTCGCTCGGCGGCGTGGCTCCTCCCGCCACCGGTCCGACGTGCTCGGGACCCTCCCGTCCACCCTCGGTCTCCTCCTCACCCAGGGTCTCCGCGGCGAGATCGAGCAGCGGCGTGCCCTCCTGGGGTGCCGTGCCCACGGCGCTCGCCACGGCTGCGTTGCCGGGCCCGCTCGCCCGCGCGGTCGCAGAGGTCTGCCGGGGTGCCTCACCGACGGTGGTCGCCGCCGGCCGCGCTGCGCGCTGTTGCCGATTCA
>CALATR010000470.1 GCA_937891875.1 uncultured Pseudomonadota bacterium
CCTACCACGCCTCCCGCTACGCCGTGACCGGCCAGGTCGGGCAGCAGCGCGGCAACTCCCACGCCGGCATCGTGCCCTACGACGTCTTCCGCTGCGCCGACGGCTGGTTCGTCATCGCCTGCGCCAACGACCCCACCTGGCAGCGCCTCCGCGAAGCCCTCGACCTCCCCGACGAGCCCGCCTGGCGCACCAACACCGACCGCGTCACCCACCGCGAGGCCGTCAGCGACGCCGTGCAGTCCGTGCTCACCACCTGGACCACCGCCGAAGCCGACGCGCGGATGCAGCAGGCCCGGGTTCCTGCAGGCGCCGTCCTCACCCCCGACCAGGCGCTGAACCATCCTGCGGTGGAGCACATCGTCGTCGAGCACGGCCACTTCGGGGAGGTGAGGCTCCCCGGTCCGGTCTTGAAGACGGCGACCACGAGGAGCGAGCACCGGGCGCCGCCGGAGCTGGATGGGGACCGGGAGGGAGTGCTGGCGGAGATCGGGGCTACGAGGGAGGAGATCGAAGAGTGGGAGCGGGGCGGGGCGTTCGGGTAGGGGGAGGGGCCGACGTCGGGGCGTGCGCCGCGGACGAAGTCGGTGCTCCAGGCGGCGGTTCTCACCGCGGAGAAGCGGAGTCCCGGAGGCCTGACGGAGGTGGAGATCGGATTGGCTTGAACGCCGTCGCTCGTGGTTCGGGAGCGTCAGGCCACGCCAGCTTTCTCCGGGCCCGACGGGTCGCTCTCCGTCAGATCTCCGATCCTCTGCTTCTCCGTGGTGAAAGCAGACGTACGACCCACTAGATCCCTGTCGCGCCCCAACCGCGGCCCGCCAGGTCCTCTACGAAGCCGCCTCCCGATCCAGCTTCTCCGTCCCCGCGAGCGCCATCGCGATCAACACACAGATCGTCGCGTTGCCGACCAGCCAGATCGCCCCGAGGCTGCTCCCGAGCCACCACGGATCCAGCCCGCCGGTCGCAGCACCATGGAAGAGGTGGGCGCCGATGCCGGCGGCGAAGCCCATGGCGAGCGGGCGGGTGGGGCGCCAGGCGCCGAGCACGAAGGCGAGCACGGTGGGCAGGATGGCAGACGCCCACAAGGGGAAGTGCACCCAGCTGCCGAGGCCGAGCAGGGCGGGCCACTCGAGGACGCTGGTGCCGAGCATGGTCAGCGACCAGTGTCCTGGGAGCGGCAGCCAGGTCAGGAAGAACAGGCCACCCGCAGTGAAGGCCGCGGTGGCCGCGGCGCCGGCGAGCCAGCCGATGCGCGCGCCGGCGAGCCGGCCGAGGATGAGGGCGAGCACGCCGCCCAGCAGGAAGCGCAGCATGCCGCCACCGCCGCGGTGTCCGGCCAGCGCGCCCGCGAGATCGAGCTTTCCATGCCCGATCTTGGGGTCCCAGCTACCCGTGCCCTGCGCCGAGCCCAGCAGTCGCTGCTCGACCTCGTCCGGGTCCATGCCGGTCGAGAGCAGCACGGCGGCCGCGCCGGCGACGTGGGGGGTGGCCATGGACGTGCCCTGGAACGCGGCGTAGCGGTGGCCCTTGCCACCAGGCCCGACCGTGTCCTGCAGGATGCCGCCGTCGACCTTGCGGGTGTCCCCACCGGGTGCGGCGATGTCGACGCCCTTGCCCCAGGAGCTGTACGGGGCGAGGCTGCCGTCAGGACCCAGCGCGGACACGCCGATCGTCTCCTCGAGCGCGCCGGGCCAGCCCACCCCCTTGCGTCCCGAGTTGCCAGCCGCCGCCACGACGATCACGCCCTTATTGCGGGCCTTCTTGATCGCGTTGTGGATGACCGGCGAGTAGCTGCCGCCGAGGGAGAGGTTGATGACGTCCGCGCCCTCGTCGACGGCGTAGTCGATGCCCGCCGCGATCCAGGGCGAGCGGCCGAAGCCCTGGGCGGAGAGCACCTTGACCGGCAGGATGGTCGCGCCGGGAGCGACGCCGGCGACGCCCTTGCCGTTGTTCGTGGACTGGGCGATCGTGCCCGCCACGTGGGTGCCGTGCCCCTGGTCGTCGGCCGCACTCTTCGTGTCCGGGACAAAGGTCGCGCCCTTCAGCACCCTGGTCTGCTTCAGGTCCTCGACCTGGGTGACGCCGGTGTCGATGACCGCCACCACGACGCCCTTGCCCTGGGGGGTGTCCCGCCAGCCCTCGGGCGCGCCCATCGCGGGCAGGTTCCACTGCTTGCCGTACATCGGATCGTTCGGGAAGCCGGCGTGGGGCACGGCCACGTCCGGGACGCTCATCGCCTCGGGACCCAGCTCGAACGTCATCTCCGGCTCGGCGGCCTCGACCCCCGGCAGGCGCGACAGCACGTCCAGGGCGGCGGCGACATCGCTCACGTGGCCGACGGCGAGCGCCTCGTCCACGGCGAGGGGGTGGGCCCAGTCGAGGTCCGCGCCGATCGCCTGCTCGACCGCCTGCAGATCCGCCTCGGACGCCCCGTCCTGCAGGTCCACCACGATCGTGCCGGCCACGTGGGATCCGGCCGGCGCGGCGGGCACCGCAGGGAGCTGGCGCGCGGGTCCCGACCCGGTCGCGAACCAGGCCACTGCGAGCACGACGGCCGCGATCGCCATCAGGGTCAGCCAGGTCTGCCGCAAGGGACCTCCTTCACGAGCCAGTACGTTCCAGGACAAAGCCTATTGCACCGGGTTCCTCACCGCTCGGTCAACGATCGTCGGCGGACCAGCTTACACCCCCGACAGCAGTCCGCCCGAGTGGGCAGAACGGCAGTCGCAGAGCCCTATCTGCTTGCTAAAGTGCTCTCGCGCGGGCATGTGGACGCCGCCCCGAGGGTTGTCCAAGCGACCCGCTGCATGGAGACGCACCGATGACGCTGGCGCGCCCCGCCACCTCCCGAGCGCTCGCGACCCTGCTCGCCATCCTCGCCCCCGCGGTGATCCTGCAGGCGGCCATGGCCCAGGACAGCGATCCCGAGGCCGCGGAGAGCGCGGAAGAGAGCGGCGTCGACGGAGGCGGCGAGTCCAGCAGCGGCGCCCCGGTCCGGGTCGCTCCGGACGACAGCGTGGCTTCCGACGACGATCCCGAAACGGACGCCGAGACCCAGGAGGACACGGGCGGCGACGCCCCCGAGGGCGAGGACGAGCCGGAGGAGCCCCAGCCGGAGCCCGCCGAGCCCGACCCCACGAACGTCACCATCGGTACCTCCGAGCCCACCGGCGTCGTCGTGGCGCCGGAGCCCGGCCCCGCGACCGCCCCGCCGGACAAGCGCAACTACGTGGGCGTGGTCATCGGCATCAGCGCCTACGAGCACCTGCCCGACGCGGTGGAGCTCGACTTCGGCCGGGCGGACGCCGCGACGGTCGCCCAGTCCCTCGAGGACAAGGCCGGCTTCGACAAGGTCTTCCTGCTCGGCGACGGCGAGGCCACCAAGCAGTCCATCGCCGACCTCATGCGCACCCAGGTCGCCCAGTACGTCGGTCCCGACGACGTGCTCGTCGTCTACTACGTCGGCCACGGCATCGGCGACGATCTCGGCCTGCCGGTCATCCTGACCTACGACTCCACCCTGGAGAACGGCCAGGAGGACGGGTTCGAGGTGAGCGCCCTCGCCCGCGACCTGCAGACCTGGACCCGCGCCGGCACCGCCCTCATCGTCACCGACGTGGTGCACCGCCAGAACCTGGACGGCATCGCCTTCTACGGACCCGCCGCCGACGCCTGGCCCGGCCTGCCCAAGAACTGGATGGTGCTCTCGGCCAGCCAGGCCCGCAGTCCCGGCAAGGACGGCGCCTTCGCCCCGGTGTTCGCCGAGGCCATCAGCGGCGCCGCCGACGCCAACCGGGACCGCTACGTCACCGCGGCCGAGCTCTTCGCCTACCTGGTCTCCCAGATGTCGCCGAAGGGCCAGATCCCGCTTGCAACCGGCAACTACGACGGCGGCATGGTCGTCGCCCAGGGCGTGCGCGACGCCCCGCCGGAGATCAAGCCCGAGCCCGAGGTCAAGCCCCAGCCCGAGGTCAAGCCCGAGCCCGAGGTCATCGTCGAGAAGGTGACCGTCTGGCCCGAGTACTCCGTGCGTGCGGCCAAGTTCGTGTGGGCCGGCGGCAGCGGACAGACCGTGCAGTGCCGCGAAGAACCCGTCGTCGCCTGCTCCCCCAACTGCTACGTCCGCGACTTCAAGGCCGGCCCCTGCCAGCTCAAGGCCATCTTCGACGGCGTGCAGATGGAGGGCGAGGTCGTCGTGCTCGGCCCCGGCGGGTACGACTGCCGGCGCAAGGGCGGCGAGCTGCTGTGCGTGCCGCAGTAGGGCAGACGCAGGAGCAGTGGCGGGGCTCGCGGTCTGGCGGGAAGTCGCGTTGCTGCGAGCAGCGGAGTGGCGGGCCGGTCCCTGGTCTCCAGTCTCTGGTCTCTGGGCCCA
>CALATR010000471.1 GCA_937891875.1 uncultured Pseudomonadota bacterium
CGAGAGACGTCCACCCTTCCACGACCTGCACCGGACCTCCAGTCCGCAAGCCTAACCACGGCGGGGGGCCCCTCAAGCCGGGAGCGCCTGCCTCCGACCACCAGGACAGCGGGAAGTCCGCCTTGAGAGAGGTTCCATCCATGGCCCACCGCCACGAGCCCACCGATCCCAGCGCCCTGCTGGACGTCATCGCCCACACGGTCCCCGTGGTCGGGTTCGACTGGGATCTGCTCGACAACACGATCGGGTGGTCCGCGACGACCTCGACGCTCGAGGCGTGGAAGCTGGGCCCGCAGGACACCGGACACACTCTGCTCGAGCACGTGCACCCGGACGACCTGCTGCGCGTGCGTCGATCCCTGCGCGAGCACCTGCGCGGCGAGACCGAGTCGTGCGACCTGTCCCACCGCCGGCGTCACCCCACCCTGGGCTGGCGGCGGGTGCGGGCCTCGGGTCGCGCCGAGCGGGACCGTGACGGCAAGCCCGTGCACCTGGTCGGCGCGCTGTTCGACATCCACGACGAGCAGGCCCACGCCGAGCAGATGGCCGTGCACGCCCGCAGCGACGCGCTGACCGGGCTGCACAACCGGGTGGCGCTGATCGAGACCCTGGAGCGCAGCTTCGCCCGCCGGACCCTGGGCAGCTCCGCCGGCCTGTTGATGGCCGACCTGGACCGCTT
Organism: uncultured Pseudomonadota bacterium; assembly: GCA_937891875.1. Classification (GTDB taxonomy): domain Bacteria; phylum Myxococcota_A; class UBA796; order UBA796; genus REDI01. The sequence goes on from CALATR010000471.1 coordinate 680, forward strand.
CCGCAGCATCAACCGCAGCCTCGGTCCCCAGGCCGGCGATCGCCTGCTGTGCCACGCCGCCGAGACCCTGCGCCGCCTCGCGCCGGCCAGCGCCTTCATCGCCCGCCTGGGCGCCGATCAGTTCGCCGTCCTGCTGCCAGCCGACTGCCAGCGTGAACCGGAGCAGCTGGCCGAGGAGATCGTCCGCGCGCTGGCGCAGCCGATCGACATCGACGAGCACGAGATCGTCGTGGGGGCGAGCGTCGGCGTGCTCAAGCTCGACCACCGCTTCAGCGATGTCGCCACCGCCATGCGCGATGCGGAGAACGCGCTGGGCCGGGCCAAGGACGCCGGGGGAGGCCGCTGGTCACCCTTCGTCGCCGACGCCATCTCCCACACCGACCGCCTCTCTCTCGAGGCCCGCCTGCGCCACGCCCTGGACGACCAGAGCCTGGAGCTGTGGTACCAGCCCATCGTCCAGCTTCCCATGCGCGAGATCGTCGCCTTCGAGGCGCTGATCCGCTGGAACGACCCCACGCTGGGCTGGGTCAGTCCCGGCCGGTTCATCCCGGTCGCGGAAGAGACCGGTCTGATCGTGCCCATCGGCGACTGGGTGCTCGAGGAGGCGTGCAAGACGCTGCATACTTGGCGGGGCACCCCGTCGGGCGCTCACCTGCGCCTGAACGTGAACCTGTCCGCGGTCCAGTTCCGCCAGTCCGACCTGGTGGAGCGCCTCGACTCCCTGCTCGACCGCTACCCGCGCGCCCGGGGCTTCCTGAACCTCGAGCTCACCGAGACCGCCCTGCTCGAGCGTCCCAACGACCAGGTCGAGGTCCTCGAGCGCCTGCGCGCCCTGGGCTGCCAGCTCCACGTCGACGACTTCGGCACCGGCTACTCCTCGCTCTCCAACCTGGTCAAGCTCCCGGTGGACGCGCTCAAGGTCGACCGCGAGTTCGTCATGCGCGCCGAGGATGACCGCAAGAGCCTCGCCGTCGTCCGCATGGTCGCCCGCATGGCCCAGGAGATGGGCCTGTCGCTCACCGCCGAGGGCATCGAGACCGAGGGCCAGGTCCACCTGCTCAACGCCCTGGGGCGCTGCCGCGGCCAGGGCTACCTCTTCAGCAAGCCGCTCCCCGAGGAGAAGGCCTTCTCCTTCCTGGTCGAGCCCATGACGCTGGTGCTCCAGGAGACGCTGCTCCGCGAGGCGGGCTGATCCGCCCGTCCCCTACTCGGGCTTCGGCGGAGGTGGCGGGGGGATCACCAGCCACTCCTGCTCGATGGGCTTGTCGACGATCGTGACCACCGCGGCACTGTCGTACTCGTGCCCCTGGAAGTGCATGCGCACGCGCTCCCCTTCCCAGGTCCAGGGCTTGGAGAACGGCGGCGTGCCGTACTCGGCCTTGAGCGCGTCCAGCAGGGCGAGGCTGTCGCCGGTGCGCACCTCGACCTTCCACAGCCGGTCGTCGAGGAAGTGGTAGCGCACTGCAATCCGCGCCTTGCCCCACTTCTTGTCCTCACCCTCCCGGGAGAACACCGCCTCCCGATCGGCCGTACTGATCGGCACCAGGCCCGTCACCTGCCCGCTGGCGACGCCGAGGGGCACGTCCTTCCAGGCGGCCTCCTTCTCGATGTTCCGAGCGGGACCGCAGGCGAGCAGCAACGTCAGCAGCAGGGTCTGGACCAGGCGCACGGGACCTCCGCCCAGCAGCTAACCTGCCCCCCGAAGCGGCCCGCTGCGCTCATGTGTGCCGTAGCGCGTCGATGGGCTCGAGCCTGGCTGCCCGACGGGCCGGCCAGTAGCCGAACGCCACGCCCATCAAGGCCGAGAACCCCACGGCCAGCAGGATCGTTGGCACATCCAGCACGAAGGGGATTCCGATCGCCCACGCGCCCAGCGCGGTCCCCGCCACGCCGAGGAGCACGCCCAGCACGCCGCCGAAAGCGGACAGGACGACCGCCTCGACCAGGAACTGGACCAGCACGTCTCGCTGCAGCGCGCCGATGGACATGCGAATGCCGATCTCGCGGGTTCGCTCGGTCACGCTGACCAGCATGATGTTCATGATGCCGATGCCGCCGACCAGCAGGCTGACCCCGGCGACCGCAGCCAGGAAGAGCGTGAGGATGCCCGTGATGGAGCCGATCATGTCGGCGATCTCGCCGGTGTCCTGCACGGTGAAGTCCCGAGAGCCCTCGTCCTGGACGTGCCGGCGCTCGCGGAGCACGGCGTCGACAC
>CALATR010000472.1 GCA_937891875.1 uncultured Pseudomonadota bacterium
GGAGGCCGAGCCCGCGGAGCAGCCCGCCGCCCCCGCCGCGACCAAGGCCGCACCGACGAAGCCCCCCGCTGCGGACTCGGAGCCGCTGCGTCCAGCCGGCCCCTCCGCGGAGGACAGCGACGAGAGCGTCTTCCTCAAGCAGGATGGCAAGGTCTACCTGGTCAAGGACTGGGCCACGCTCCAGCGCTGGATCATGGAGCGCCGGGTCGGTCGGGAGGACCTGGTCAGCGAGGGTGGCGTCCGGTGGGAGCCCATCGGCAGCCGCCCCGAGCTGGGCAGCTTCTTCGCCGCGGTCGAGCAGCTGGAGGCCGCCGAGCTGGCGGGGCTGCGCGGCAACGACACCCCGTTCCCCACCGATGGCTCCTCGTGGCAGTTCGAGGATGAAGCCCGGGATCCGCCGACCGGACTCGCGCGGCTGGACGACGAGACCGAGGGCGTGCCCCTGGGTCTGCCGCCCCTGCCGACGGAAGATCTCGAGGGCGGCTCCAGCAGCGACGAGGACTATCCGGAGGCGCCGCCATCCCGGCTGGAGGCGGCGAGCTCCGCCCCGGAGTCTGACGCCCCGGCGTCGATGTCTCCCGAGTCGGTCGCTCCGGACGCCGACTCCGCCGAGGAGCCCGCTGTGGCGGTGCTGCTCGAGGAGGACGACGAGCCCCTGGTCGACGAGTCGCTGCTGGACGAGCCTCCGATGGAGCCCGCGGTCGCCGAGGCCGACGACGAGGCCGTGAGCGAGGCCCCGGCGGACGAGGACGACGCCCCGTCCGTCGATGAGCCCGCCGAGGGTGAGGATGACGACTCCGCCGAGGTGTTCGGCAACGACTACGGCGAAGACGCCGCCGTGTTCGGCGCACCCCTGGGGGACGAGGGCGACGAGGCCGTGGACGAGGACGACGACTCCGCTGCGATGGTCTTCGGCGATGGTGCCGCGGTGTTCGGGCCCCCAGACGCCGTCCAGACCGACCAGGGCGCGGCGGACGAGCCGTACGTCGACTCGACGCCGTCGATGCCCATGTTCTCCAAGGACGGCGATCGCGACGCCGTCATGGCCGACACGCCGGTCTTCGCCGGCCGCGAGGTCAGCCTCTTCGACGACGCCGACTCCATGCTCGACGAGGACATGGCCGCGGAGGACGACGAGCCGCTGGTCGATCCGTACGCCGAGCCCGGCGTGGCCCTGGAGGACGACCCGCACCTCGGCGAGGCCGATGCGGAGGAGGGCGCCCCCATGCCCTCGCTGCCGCCGGAGCACGACGACGACCCCCTGGGTCCACCCGCCTCCGACGTCGACGACGGGGACGACGACGAAGACGAGGAGTTCGACACCGACGAGTTCGACCCGGACGACCCGTTCCGCGACTTCGGCGCCACGCCCGCCCCCGCGCCCGTCGCCGCCGAGCCCGCGCTGGTCAAGCCCGCCGGACCGCCCGGCTGGCTGTGGATCGCCGCGGCGGGCGTCATCACCGTCCTGCTCGTGCTGCTGCTCATCTACGCGAGCCAGAACAACTGGTTCGCCCCGACCACCGACACCGGCGAGGTCGCCACCGCACCCGATCCGGACGCGGTGCCGCAGACCCCCGCCGACGTCGATCCGGACACCGAAGCGCCGGCGGTCGAGACCGAGGACACCGACGCGGTCGTCGACACCGACGTCGCTGCGGACACGGACGCAGACACCGAGGCGGACACGGAGGCCGACACCGAGCCGGACACGGAAGCGGACACCGAGCCGGACACGGAGCCGGACACCGAGGCGCCACGCCGCGACCCCGTCGTCCGCAACCCACCTCCGGTCACCACATCCGCCCGGTCGCTCAAGGACCGGGGCTGGGCCGCGGTCGAAGGGGGACGCTTCGGCGACGCCGCCGACAACTTCCGCCGCGCGGTCGCCGCGTCCGGCAACGACGGCGAGGCCCACCTGGGACTCGGCGTGGCCCTGCTCAACCGCAACCAGACGACCGAGGCGCGGCAGTCGCTCTGCCGCGCCATGAGCACGGGCAACATCGACGTGCAGCGGATGGCCAGCAGCCAGCTCAAGGGGGCCGGTCTCGCCTGCGACTGAACCTGCACGGGGGCCCGGGGGAACTCCCCTGGGGGAGGCCGAGCTTCGAAGGCCGGCAACCAGCTTGAGGTGGACATGACCGGACTTAGAAGCGAGCTCCTGGCCGAGCCGACGGCCTGGGAGCTCGACAGCATCTTCGCCGGTGGTGTGGACGGCGCGCCGTTCCGTGCCGCCTTGGAGCAGGCAGAGCGCGACATCGCCGCGTTCGACGGCGCCGTGAGCGCCCTGCCGGCGGTCGCCGAGGCCCCCGCGGCGTGGAGCGACGCCATGCGCGCCACGACCCGCCTGTGGGAGCAGCTGGGCACGGTCCTGAGCGTGTCCGGCTGCACCTACTCGGCCAACACCGCCCACGAGCCCGCCCGCATCGCCCGCGAGCGCGCCGTGCGTCAGGTCGACCGCCTCGAGCAGATCGAGGTGAAGATCCGAGCCGGGCTCGACGAGGCCGAAGATGCGGCGTTCGACGCCCTCCTTGCGCGGCCGGAGCTGGTGGACGAGCGCCCGGTGGCGCTCCTCGACCGCCGGCGCCGCCACCTGCGTCTTCCGCGCGCCGAGGCCGAGGTCGCCGCAGCCCTGACCCCGCACGCGCTCGGCGGCTGGGGCGCCCTGTACACGAGCCTGTCCGGCCAGCTGGAGGCCGAGATCGAGCTCCCCGGCGACGAGCCCGTCACCCGCTCCGTCGGGCAGCTGTCGGGCATGCTGGGCAGCGCGGACGCGGTCGTCCGGGAGCGCGCCCAGGAGGCCATCGTCCGGGCGTGGACCCCCGCGCTGCCGACCTGCGCCCGGGCGCTCGAGAACCTGACCGGCGCCCGGGCCGCGCTGAACGCTCGCCGCGGGGTGGACGTGCTCGCGGACACGTGCGGCCGCAACCGCATCGAGCGCAGCACCCTGGACGCCATGTGGGCGGCGGCGGATCACGCCCAGGACAAGCTCGTCGCGTACCTGGAGCGCAAGGCGACCCTGACCGGCATGGAGCGCCTCAACTTCTGGGACATGCGCGCGCCGCTGCCCGGCAAGGTCGACACGGCGGTCAGCTGGCGGGACGCCTGCCAGTGGGTCGTCGAGGCGTTCTCGGCGTACGACCCGGACATGGGCGCGTTCGCCGCCAAGGCCATCAACGAGCGCTGGGTCGAGGCGGAGGCCCGCGGGGGCAAGCGGGCCGGTGGGTTCTGCGCCCGCATGGGCACCGCCGAACAGAGCCGGATCTTCCTCACCTGGTCCGACTCCCTGCGCTCGGCCCTGACGCTCGCCCACGAGCTCGGCCACGCCTGGCACAACGAGGTGCTGTTCTCCCAGTCCCCCGCCCGCCGGGAGATCACCAGCGCCACCGCCGAGTCCGCCAGCACCTTCGGCGAGGCCCTGTTCCGCGACTACCTGCTCGAGAACGCCGCCAGCCCCGAGGTCCGCATCCGCATGCTCGACCAGATGTGCATGGCCGGGGTGACCTTCCTCATGGACGTGCGCTCACGCTACCTCCTGGAGCTCGACATCTACCGCCTGCAGGCGGCGGGACCGCTCGGTGTCGAGGCCCTGCACGAGGCCACCACCCGCAGCCAGCAGGCCGCCTTCGGCGCGTCGACCCTGGCGGCGTGGGATCACACCTTGTGGGCGACCAAGCTCCACTTCTACATCTCGGGCTTCGGCTTCTACAACTGGCCGTACGCGTTCGGCTACCTGTTCAGCTCCGCGGTCTACGACCGGGCGATGCAGGAAGGACCGAGCTTCGCGCCCCAGGTGCGCCGGCTGCTGTCCGAGACCGGCTACCGCTGGACCGAGGACGTCGCCCGCGACCTGCTGGGTGCCGATCTGTCGGATCCCGGGTTCTGGCGTGGCGCCGCCGAGCCCGTCATCAGCGCGGTCGACGCCTACCTGGCCGAGACCGGGGACCCGTAGTCGCCCGGTCTGCAACCCGCGGACTCAGGCCTACAGGCCGTCGTAGGTCGTGGCCTTGATGCCGATCTCGCCGATGGAGACGCCGTCCTGGGTGCCCGGGTAGGTCTCCTTGACGGTGATCTTCACCTCGCCCCAGGCGCTGCCCGAGTAGCCGATGATGCTGGGCAGCATGAACGTCTGCGGCTTGGCCTCGTCCTTCAGGGAGAAGGTGCGGGTCTGGTTGGCGCAGAGCACCTCGATGGTCTTCGGGCGCGCGTAGGGCTTGCTGCCCGGCGTCACGGTCAGGCTGCTCACGCCCCAGCCGCTGGCCTCCAGCGTGATGGTCGGGTTGGGGCCCTCGCTGACGAAGACGCTGCGGGGGTTGCCGTCGATGAGGTTGCCCGCGTCCTTGCCCGCAGGCTCGTCGCCGACGAAGAGTGCCGGGGCATCCTGCTCCTTGAGGAGGATCCGCACCTCGCCGACCGCGACGCTGGGGTAGTCGTCGCCCGCGGTGAACGCGGTGATGGTCAGGCGCGCCTTGCCGGCGGTCAGCTCGCTGCCGACCGCGGTGTCGTCCACGTCGATGACCTGCAGGCCCTTCTTGTCCTCGAACTCGATGTTCTTCTCCAGCACGCGGGTGAAGCCCTCGTCCGTCTCGTTGAAGATCTCGAGGCGCGCGGTCTTCAGGCGGCCGTAGTCCTTCCAGACGGTGTCGTTCTTCTCCCAGCCGACCATGACCGCGATCTTGTCGACCTCACCCTTGGGCAGGTCGATCTCGATCCACTCGCCGACCTGCTCCGACTCGGGGTCGATCTGCCAGGCGGTGGCGCCGTTGTCATCGATGGCCGAGGCCGCGTCGAACTCGGTGCTCTTGCCGACTTCCTTGTGCGACGACACGCGGAACCCCGCCTGGGCGGCAACGGGGAGCAGGACGAGAGAGCCCAGGATGAGGGCGGTGCGCATGGAGACCTCGCGGATCTGGGTAAGGCGGGCATGATAGCAGCGCGGAAGATGCAGGGGGCCCGCGCCGTCCGCAACCCGCGTGGTCTTGCGCGGATTCCACAAGTTCGCGCGGGGCCCGACGGCAGCGGCACACCTCCTTCACCGGTCCCACGAAACGCACCGGGGGCGAGCCGGCTGGAATCGAGGCGGTAGAGCACGCATGCGCCGACAGCCCGCCGCCGCCCCGGAGGATCCATGCGTCTCGCCTTCGCCCTCGCCACCACCCTCGCCCTGATCCTGGCCTGCGCCTCGGGAGCTCCGTCGGTCGACGACCCGGCGAGCTCGACCGGCGGTGCAACCGAGGAGTCGACCCGCAAGGCGGCGACCGAGCCGGCCGCCACCGAGGCCCGCGACCTGCTCCCGCCGACAAACGTCGCGAGCGCCGACAGCCGGGAGTACTGCGTGCTCGAAGACCCGGGCAGCGCCGAGCCCTTGTTGGCCGCCAAGCAGGGCAATGCCGACGTGGAGGTCGTCCGTGGAGCCCACGGCGTCGCCGAGACCGTGCGCCTGGACAGCGGCATGCAGCTGCGCATCGAGCGCGGCGGCTGCGTCGACTACGGCGAGACCTGGCTGCTCGCGCCGGCGCCCGACGGCGAAACCGTCGACATCATGGACGACCTCGTCGGCCGACTCACCTGGGCCAACCCCGAGGAGAAGCCCAGCCTGGTGCGCTGCCTGGCCGACGTGCCCGAGGACGGCCCGGCGGAAGACGAGACGGGCGGCTGGGCGTGCGGAGGAGGCGATGCGTACGTGAACGTGCGGCGGGAGCAGGACGTGCTCGAGGTGGTCTGGCACATGGCGCTGTAGAGGGCGAGCTTCGATCTCGGTCTCGATCTCGGTCTCGGTCTCGGTCTCGGTCTCGGTCTCGGTCTCGGGCTCGGGCTCGGTCTCGGTCTCGGCCTCGGCCTCGGTCGCCGGGCGGCGGCATGTGCACTTACTTCCCTCTGTACACGACATTTTTTGCATCTGGCGGCCCC
>CALATR010000473.1 GCA_937891875.1 uncultured Pseudomonadota bacterium
CGAGAAGCTCGTCGTGGGGCTGCTCCACGAGGGCGTGGCACCCGCCGCGTTCATCGGGGTCCTCGCGCTGGCCGCCGCCGAGCGCATGCTCCGCTTCGACCCCGACCACGACCGCACCGTCGCCCTCGAGCACAACTGGCTGGACGTGACCCACCTGCTCACGTTCGTCGACGCCGTGCACCGCGCCCTGCCTCGCGTGGACCACCCCACCGCCGCCCGCCTCGTCCTGCAGGCCAGCTGGTTCATCGCCATGCACAAGGCCCTCGACGGCACCCGCGAGCTCCCTCTGCCCCCCGCGGACGCCCGAGCCCAGCTGGAGGCCCTCGTCCACGACGACCTCGTCCCCATCCCGATCGTCGCGGTGCACGTGCTCAAGACCGCCCGCGCCGCCGAGCGTCTCTCTGCCCGCCTGCCCCCGGCGGTCGCCCACCTGCCCATGGCCGCGACCTGGCGCTTCGTGCACAGCGCCCCCCGCCAGCGCTGGATCGGCAAGCGGGTGTTCGAGGCCGTCCAGCTGGTGACCGAAGGGAGGACACCGGGGCGGCTGGTCTGACCCTCACCCTGGTCTGGGCAGCGTCGGTTCGGGTGTCATCAGGCAGACTCCGCGGTGGCGCCGAGGCCCCGCTGTACCGTGGGCGGGATCAGATCGGCCGCCCGTTTCGCCACGAAGTCGACGAAGGCCCTGACCTTCGGGTCGAGGCGCTCCCGGTCCGGGTAGACGACCGCGACCACGCCCGACCAGCCGATGGTCTCGGGCAGCACGCGAACCAGCCGGCCCGCGGCGACGCCGTCCGCAGCGATGGCCCCCGGCAGCACCGCGAGGCCCATCCCCCCGGCCGCGGCGGCCACGGCGATCCACATGTCGTTGGTCGCGAGGCGCCCGGAGACCTCGATCTGGCCTCCGCCCCGGAGCGGCACGGCGGAGACCTTGCGCGAGGTCATGGGATCAAGGCGCGCAATCCACGGTGCGCGCTCCGCCGCGGCCAGGGTGTCCAGGCCTCCGTGCCGCGCGATGAGCTCGGGAGAGCCGTAGGCACCGACGTCGGTCCGCGCGATCACCCGACTGATGAGACCCTCGTCCCGCACGATCCCCGCCCGGACGGCCACGTCCACGCCCTCGGCGATCAGGTCCACGTGGCGGGTGCTGGTCGAGACCTCGAGGGACACCTCCGGGTAGAGCCGAAGAAAGTCCCGGAACAAGTTCCCGAACGGGTCCGCCCCGACCGCCGGCGGCGCGCTCACCCGCAGCACGCCCCGCGGCACGCCGTCCAGCCGCCCCACCGCTTCCAGCGCCTCCTCGGCCTGCCGCACCACCACCACTGCCCGCCGATAGAGCTCCTCTCCCGCCGACGTCAGGCCGAGCCTCCGCGTCGAGCGATGGACCAGGCGCACGCCGAGCCGCTCCTCCAGGGCGGAGAGCCGCCGCGACAGCGTCGCCCGCGGCATCTGAAGCTCCCGCGCCGCCGCGGAGACGCTCCCGCTCTCTACGATCTGCACGAACAGCGCGAAGCCGTCGGTAGGCTCGATCATGGGCACTCCTGTGATCCAGATGCACAGCTGCTGCCCAACACACTGCACCTGTGACCGGAATAGGGCAAGTCCACCCTTCGAGGAGGACCCCATGGCCCGCACCATCGCGTTCTGGATCACCACCGGCCTGTTCAGCCTGGCGCTCGGCGCGTCCGGCGTCATGTACCTGGCCGGCGCCATGACCCCGGTCATCGCGGAGCTCGGCTACCCCGAGCACTTCGTCTACCTGCTCGGCACGTTCAAGATCCTGGGCGTGCTCGCCCTGCTGATCCCCGTCCCCCGGGCCATCAAGGAGTGGGCCTACGCGGGCTTTGCGATCAACCTGATCTCCGCCTTCGTCGCCCATGCTGCCGCGGGACACGGCGTCGACAAGCTGATCGCTCCGGTCATCCTGCTGTCCCTGCTGATCGCCAGCTACCTGCTGCGCAAGGACGCCCTGGCCTGGCTCCTTCCGGGCACCGCCGGCCTCACGCCCCAGCAGGCGTAGTCCCGGCCTCCCGGAGCGCGGCCATGGCCTCGCGGGCCTTCTCGGCGGGCAGCTTGAGCTCCTCGCCCCGGGCCTCGGCCAGCTCGCTCCGGCGCATGCGCGCGCGGTGGCGGACCGCGGTGATCCCGGGAACCTGCAGGAGCGTCGGACGCACCAGCTGCTCCATCGAGAGCAGGGAGTAGGGGCAGTTCGCGCAGCTGCCGACGAACCGGACCCGCAGCTCGCCCGTGACCTCGTCGAGGGAGAGGATCTCGAGCTTGCCGCCGTCGTTCTCGAGCACCGGCCCGATGACCTCCTCCACCACGCGGGAGACGCGCTCGGGCAGGGGCAGCAGCTCCAGGCCCTCGAGGCGGGAGCGATCGGGGAGCTCCGGCGGATCGCCGGACAAGTTGGCCAGCGCGGCGAGCACCTTCTGGTCCTCCTCCGCGTCCAGCACGCCGAGCCCGACCAGCGCGTGCCCGAGCGCCGGACTCACCCCCTGACGCACCAGGTGGTGGCGGAACTCACGCTTGCGTGCCGGAGCAAACGAGAGCTTCGTCCGGTACTCTTCCCAGTCGAGGTCGACGGGTCCGTAGATGCCGAAGTTCTCGTCGCCGGTGCGGACGTACTGGCAGATCAGCTCGCCCAGGCGATCGAAGAAGCGGCTGTGGGTGCGACCGTCGGCCCCGCGCTTCTTGTTGATGACGACCCCGCGCAATCGGGTCAGCTCCCGGTCCTTGGGCAGCACGCCGGTCTCGACGTCGATGCGCACCGCGCGGCCGTTGTGGGTGTCGACCACGATGAGGGCGCTCATGCCGATCGCGCGGGAGTGCACCAGGCGCTCGGCGCCCAGCTCCGCCGGGCTGATGCCCAGGAAGTGGGCCGGCACGTCGCCGGCGCAGGGGATCGCGACCCCGCTGACAAAGGCGAGGTGGTCGCGACGGATGGGCACGCCGGGCCCGAACAGCAGGTCCAGGCCGCGCTTGATGGCGACGTAGAGCTGGATCGCGACGATCTCCTCCTTGAACTCGAGGATCGCCGCGCGGTGGGCGCTGTGCATGCTCACGACCACCTGCCCGCCCTGCTCGTCGATGAGGGTCACGCGACCGACGACACCGTTGAGCAGCAGGTGCATGGCGGACTGGTCGTCGAAGCGGCGCAGGTAGGGCAGCAGCACCGAGAGGAAGCGATCGCGCTCGACCGGCGAGAGCGACGCGAGCATGGCCTCGGCGTGGACGCAGTAGTCAGCGTCCGTGCGCATGCGCTGGATGAGTGTGGCCCACGCGCCCACGCCCTCGACCACCCACGCCTCGACGCCCTGGGGGTCGCGCATGACGTCGGGGGAGAGCCAGGAACGCGCCCCTTCCTCCCGGCGGACCCACCGCAGCCAGTCCTCGTCTGTCGGGTAGGTGGCACGGTAGCTGGCGTACAGCCGCTCGGTCGCCTCGACGAAGGCGTCCTTGTCGGGATGATCGAGCAGATCCGCCTCGAGCGGCCGCAGGGTCTGCAGCTGGACCGGAGTGCGCTTGATGAAGCTCTGGGCGGTGAAGCGGTCGGCGTCGACGTAGTCGGTGAGCCGGTTGATCTCGCCAGGCACGAAGTCGATGGTCGCCGCCCCACGCGGCACCCGGTCGTTGAGCGCCACCTCGGCGATGACGCTGCCGTGCGAGGTGGAGAGCCGGACCGACTGCCCCTCGGCGAACCCGCCAGCGCGGGCCTCGTCGGGGTGGAGATCCAGAAGGTAGCGCTCGTCCGGGGCCCCGGAGATGGGCAGGGTCTTGATGCCCGAGTTGTAGCGCCCCCGCATGAAGCGCCCCTTGATCCCAGGTCTTCCGCGACCCGAGATCAGCGAGAGGCTGCCGTCCGGGAGCGGCCGGGCGAGGTTTGCCAGGAAGTCCTCCGGCGGGCGCACCAGCTTGGCGAGGTGGGTGCCGCGGGCCGCGATGTCCGGGAAGACCGCGCCCTCCCGGGCAGCGTCCCGGTAGCGGCCGTCGCCCTGCCACTGCACGCCGGTGCCCGCGCGCTCGCGGAGCAGATCGTGGGAGATCGGCGTACCGTCGGCATCCTCGAGCCGACAGTACATGTCGAGATCCCGGGAGACGGCGACCATGTGGTCGAAGATATCAGCAGTGTTGACATTACCCTCGGCGTCGACGTAGCGACCGAAGGCCTGCTCCACCACGTCCGGGTCCAGCTCGTTCAGGGCGGCAGTGTCCGGGTCGCGCAGGCGCTTCGCGATCGCCAGCGCCAGGCGAACCAGGATCTGCTCGTCCGACCAGGCCTTCTCCGGCGGCTCGGTCCCCCGCTGCTGCAGCTGGAGCGAGCGGTCGCCGCGCTGGATGACGCCGGTGCGCTCCGTGTAGGTGAACGCCGGGAGCAGCACGTCGGCCCACTCCAGCACGCCGGGCGCCTGGAAGGGGTCGATGACCACGTTGAACGCCCGGCCCAGGCGGCGCATCCAGTGGCCCAGGCGCGGCATGTTCTTCGTCATCTGGGTGCCGACGAAGAGGAAGCAGTACAGCCGATCGTCGTCGGCCATGCGGGCGACCGAGGTGCCGGCGTCCTCGGGGATGTTGTCCTCGGGCAGGTCCAGGGCGCGGGAGAGGCGCGCCCGGTGCTCCGGGTTGCTCGGGTCGAGGTTGAACACCAGGCGACGGGCGTTGAAGCCCATCATCAGCTCGCTGGTGGCGTTGGACTGGCCGGCGATCCGCAGGGAGCCCGCGCCCGGTCGACCGACGTTGCCGGTGAGCAGGAGCAGGTTGAGGTTGGTCGAGAAGCCGTAGCTGCCGGTCGACTGGTTGATGCCCATGCTGGAGACGAACGCGTCGCGGGGGCGGGAGCCGTCGGGCAGAGGTTCGGCGAGCCAGGAGGCGTAGGTGCGGATGGTCGCGGCCAGCTCCGCCGGGTGCTGATCGGGCAGGGCGATAGCGGCGGCGACGGCGTCGGGATGGCAGCGGTCCTCGAAGCACAACACCCGGAGCGCGGTGCGGCTGGAGGGGTCGACGGCCCGATCGAGGAAGTCCCGGTCCTCCCAGCCATTCTCCAGGATCACCCTGGCGACTGCGAGGTTGAACATCACGTCTCCGCCCTGGCGGAAGCGGATGTGCAGGGTGCGCGGATCGGCGTCCTGCAGATCGGAGACGGTGTCGGTGCGCACCGGGTCGATGACCACCTTGCGCGCGTGGGTGTTGCGCTTGAGCTTCTCGTAGGCCTGCGGGAAGGTGATGAACGCGTTGGTGCCGTGCAGCACGGCGACGTCACAGCGCTCGAGCTCGTCGAACTCGCGCCAGGTGAAGCTGGCCTCGTTGCCGAAGTTCAGCTCGTGGGCAGCGCCGGCGCTGGCGAGGCAGTGCTCCGAGTTGGCGCCGATGGTCGGCAGGCGAAAGACCAGCTTGTACAGGCAGGCGAGCCAGATGGACTCGAGCGTCTTCTGCCCGTTGCCGTAGATGGCG
>CALATR010000474.1 GCA_937891875.1 uncultured Pseudomonadota bacterium
CGTCGTAGGTGGTGAGGCCGAGGCGCTGGGTGCACAGGGTAGTGACCGTGCCGGCGACGCCGATGACGAGGCGCGGGGCGGGGGCCAGGGTGACCTCGGCGAGCAGCCCGTCGACGTGCTTGCGGGCGCGGGAGAGGCTCTTCGGGTCGACGAGATCGGTGCCCAGGAACTGCTCGGTCAGGCGCACGGTGCCGACCTCCAGCGAGACCCGGGTGGCGGTGGCGGCGTGGGTGCCGCAGACCAGCTCGGTGCTGCCGCCGCCGAGATCGATGACCAGCAGCGGTCCGTCGGGCAGGTCGAGCTCGCGCAGGGCCCCCGACCAGGTGAGGCGCGCCTCCTCGTCCCCGGAGATGATCCGCGTCTTGAGCCCCAGATCGCGCTGCAGGCGGCTGAAGAAGGTCTTGGCGTTCATCGCCCGGCGGGCACCGGAGGTGGCGACGGCGCGGATGGACCAGGGGTGGATGCCGTGGGTGGCGGCGGCGGCGACGTAGTCGCGCAGGACCTCCTCGGCGGCCTCCATGCGGTCGGGTCGGAACAGCCCGCGGTCGCCGAGGCCCTTGCCGAGTCCGACCACCCGCGCCTCGTCGTGCAGGATGGCGCCCTCGTCCGAGAGCACGGTCAGCAGGATCGAGTTGCTGCCGATGTCGATGGCTGCGCGCGGCATGGACTCCCCGGTCGTGCAGCCGGTAACTCGCTCCGCCCGCAGCGGACGTCAGGCGCTCACTTCCACCGCTCGCGCACGACCGCGCGCACGTCGGGCCGGCTCATGCGGAAGTCGCCGCGCTGGAGCTCGCCGGGGAACCACTTCCACAGGAAGGCGCCCCGCACGCTGGGCTCGGCCTGCACGACCTCGAGCGCCACCCGCAGGGCGTCTCGCTGCACCTGCTCGGCGCCGGTGCCGCTCTTCCAGGGCTCGACCGCGGCGTGGGGGCTCGCGTCGTAGCCGAGCTCGGTGAACACGACGGGCTTGCCGGTGAGGGCCGAGAAGCGGCGCAGCTCGGCGCAGATGGGCTGCCAGGCGGCGCGCAGGCGCTCCTCGGTGGGGGTGCGTCCGGCGGGCAGCAGCGGGAAGTACGCCTGCACGCCGATTGCGTCGAGGGCGTCCCAGAAGGGCACGCGCTGGTAGCCGTCCCAGTTGGCCGCGTAGGTGAGGTGGCCGCGGTTCACCCGGCGGACCCGGACGATGAGCGCCCGCCAGGCCTGCTCCTCGCCGACCAGCCGGTCCAGCTCGGTCCCCACGACAAAGGCATCGGCGTCCTTCGTCGCCCTGGCCACGGCCTCGATCCAGTTGCTGTAGCTGGTGAAGAAGCGCGTTCGAGCGGCAGGATCGTCGAAGTCGATCTCGCCGCGCCAGGAGAACCCGGAGCCCCAGTAGGCGAGGTGGGGCTTTATCATCACCTTCAGCCCGCGGGCGTGGGCGGCGGCGATGGGCCGGGCGAGCCACTCCGGAGGATCGTCGGGGTCGATCGGCCGCCAGCTGACCTGCCCGTCGTCGTGGATGCGGGCGTAGGGGTGGATGGCGACCCAGTTCGCCCCGGTCTCGACCAGCGCATCCAGGGTGCGATCCATGCTGTCGGTGCCCCACTCGTAGCCCCAGGTGGGGGTGGACACGGTGATGCCGCGCACCTCGAGGTGGGGGTCGGCGGCGCTCGCGAGGGAGGGGCTCGGCAGGACGAGTCCGAGGAGGAAGAGGAGGAGGGCGAGCAGGAACGGCATGGGGGAGGCGTAACGCTGATCGTCGGGCGAGTGTCGGGGTGCTTCCAGCAGGGGAGTGGCGGCGCCTCGTCGCGGTCTGGCGTGAGGTCGCGTTGCTGCGAGCGGGGGAGTGGAGGCTCGGTCTCCAGTCTCCAGTCTCCAGTCTCCAGTCCTACGGCAGCGGAACC
>CALATR010000475.1 GCA_937891875.1 uncultured Pseudomonadota bacterium
CTAGTTCTACCACGCCTCTACTGTAGCAGCGGACGCGAGGTGAGACGCTGTGGGGAATCGAACCCCAGTGCCCCGAATTGCAAGTCCGGACCCGACACCAGTCGACAGCGTCAAACCTCGCGTCCTACCCCCTCAACCCGGCACTCGTCCGCACACGGCGCAGCGGCCGAGGTGGCGGGGGTAGCAGTTGTCGCAGTGCCCACACCTTGTGAGGGCTTGTGGATCTGTGGCCTCCCAAGTGCCTCGGCCGAGCTTCTCAACGAGACCATGCCGACTCAACGTGCGGAGCGCGTTGTGCGTGCGCTTGGTGTTGTCTCTCGACCGCTCGCCGAAGGCGAGTTCTCCGATCTCCGGCACCGGTGCTTGTGGATTTTCCCACACCAACTCAAGCACCCGTTCCGTGGTTGGAGACGCCCTGGGGCTGACATCTGGTAGCCCGTCTCCCTCGCCGTCCAAGACGGCCTTGAACTGCTGCTCCAGGCGACGGATCCGTCCATCCAGTCCGTCGCGCTGGCTGCGGAGCCGTTGTAGCTGTGCCGCGATGGCCTCAGCGCGTCGGTAGTCTGGCCTGGACATGATGTCTCCAGAGTAGTGTCTCATCATAGCCGGTTCTGGCGCCCGAGATCCAGCTTTCATCCTCAGTTTTCGGGATCGCCGGGATCACCGGGATCAATTGGCGATGGCTACGGTAGGTAGGGTTGCATGACGTGTCTCAACGTGAGTGAGACTGTCTCACCGAGCTAGCGGTACCACCTTTGCGGCAGCCTGGTCCGGACACCCAACTCCCGGCACCAACCGCACCGCCTCTACCAGCTCCGCCCAGTCCGCGTCGTCGTAGTGGCCGTCCCGAACGGTCTTCGCGGCATGTCCAACCAGCACGTCGATCACCCGGTCCTCCACGCCCTTTCGGCGCAGGTGACGCTGGAAGCCTGCGCGAGCCCAGTGAGACAGCTTCCTGTTGCCCCGGCGCGCGTCTCGCCAGATGTCGGGGCGGATGTCGCCCGCACCCTCTGCGGCCTCCATGATGGCGGCGAGCGTCGGCACGGACGGCATGGTCTTCAGGAGCGGTCCCTCTTGGCGCTCTCCCACGAGCTCGCGGAGCAGGGGAGCGAGGACCGGAGCGACTGGGACTGTCCGACCCAGCTTCTCCTTCTTGGACTTGCCGACCCGCACGTCGAGCGTGGGCACCGGCGAGTCAAGTCCGTGCAGGTGCTCCACCCGGATCCCCTTGACCTGGGAGATGCGGAGGCCAGTCGCCCGCATGATCTCGAGCAGCGAGCGAGCGTTGGAATCGCTCCGGGGAACGATGCCGGCATGGTGGAGGATCGCGTCCATCTCACGCATGGTCGGCGCCTTCATCGGCCGGCCCCCGGTCTCGACCGACGGCACGACCAGTGACTTCGTCTTCGGGGGAGCGCCGAGCCCTGCGACGGCGCCCGTGTCCGAGGCCCACGCCCAAGCGCCCCAGAGGGTGCGCATCACCTGGGCCTGGCGCGACTGCCCGGCGCCGGACGCCTCGACCCGAGCCTGCAAGCGGTCGCACAAGTCGATGCTGAGCAGGTCCGCCGGGATGGGGGTGTCGTTGGGGAGTCCAGCCAGCGCGCGGATCTCCGTCTCGATGCGCTTCAGGTTCAGGGCGTCCAGGTCACGGGTGCCGTCGCTGACGCGCTTCTTGGTGATTCGCCAGTTCGCGTAGCCGACGAACGCATCCCGTAGGTCCCCGACCGCGGGGCGCTCGGGCTGCACGGGGCGCTGGGCCGCATCTGTCGGGCGCCTGAACGTGCCTGAGAGTTGCAGGGACTCGGAGACACTGAGGGCCCAACGGTTGGCGTCAGCGGCAGTGCCGTAGATCGTCCAGCTCTGCGCCACGCGCTCACCGTTGACGACCTCCCTCCAGCGCAGCCGGTGCCGACCGCCGGAAAGGGCGGTGACGGAGACGCCCGGGTGGGCCTCTGAACGGTTTCGGCGAGCGGCCATGGCGGACTCCGTGACACAGGTTTGTGTCACCCCTTGTGTCATGTGTCGCGACACAAGACAAGCCCATCCGATGGCGCTCGCCGATAATTCCGCCTGGGTCTACTCGACCTTGAGGGTGCCCTTCATCATCATGTAGTGGCCGGGGAAGGTGCAGATGTACTCGTACTCGCCGGCGGGCAGGTTCACGACCACGGTGGTGGTCTCGCCGGGCTTGGCGAGCTTGGTGGCGGCCAGGACCTCGGGGATCATCGGCACGTGGTCCTTGTCCATGGGGACCTGCATGCCGGCCTTGCCGACGGTCTCCATGCTGCCCTTCTTCACGACGACCACGTTGTGGATCATCGCGGGGGAGGTGGCGTTGTTGACCATCTTGATGCGGGTCGGGGTGTCGGCCTTGATGACCAGCTCGGTCTGCTTGTAGGCCATGTTGTCGCCGTCGGACTCGACGATGACCTCGGGGTGCTCGGCGCCGTCGTCGGCACCCACCACGATGTTGGCGGCGGGAGCCTCCTCGGTCTTGGGCTCCTCCTTGGGGGTCTCCTCGGTCTTCATCTCCTCCTTGGGCTCCTCGGGGGTCTCGGGAGCGGGGGTGCCGGCGCAGGCGGCGAGGGAGAGGGCGAGAGCGGTGATGACGAGCGAACGCATGAATCCTCCGGAATCCAGGGTGCGGCGATGGGTCGCGCAGTTCCGTTCGCCGGCTGACTACGACACAGTGTGTGTCTGCGCAAACGTTCTGCTGCAGATGGTTGCAGGTGCGGCGAGGTGCCGCGCAGCCCGACGTGGCCTTGTGGTCCTACGCCGCCCCGATAACGGCACGGTTCAGGAGGCTCCCATGCGCACCATCATGATCCCCGCTTCGATGCTGCTTCTCGCGGCGTGCGGCGGCACCCCCACCCCCGCCGAGACCCCCAAGGACGAGGCCCCGAAGGAGGAGCCGACGGCCGAGCCGAAGGACGAGGCGAAGCCCGCGGGCGACCCGACCGACGCGGCCTCCTTCGACGCGCTCGACGCGGACGCCAAGCACGCCTTCCTCATGAAGAAGGGCGAGGAGGTCTACACCAGCAGCACGCTGGCCTGCCAGACCTGCCACGGCGCCGACGGCAAGGGCACGCCGCCCGCCTTCCCGCCGCTGGTCGGGCAGAAGGACATGATGGGCGACTGCGTCAACCACGCTGCCATCGTGATCTACGGCCTGCAGGGCGAGATCGTGGTCGACGGTCAGACCTACAACGGCGTGATGACCCCCCAGGGCGACATGCTCGACGATCTGCAGATCGCCGCGGTCGCCACCTACGAGCGCAACACCTGGGGCAACGCCTTCGGCGACTGCACCCCGGCGGACGTGGCCAAGGCACGGGCGGAGAACCCGCTGAAGTAGGGCGTCAAAGGCGGGTTGTGGTCGCCTAGAGCGCGGTCCAGCCCACCGACGGAACGCCGGATCCAGCCGGCGGCGGGTTGGCGCCCACCATGTACAGGGCGCGCCGGTTCGCCGCCTCGTCGACCCCGTCGGCGGTGGGCACGGCGAGCAGGTCCTCGCCGAAGCCGTGGTAGTAGATCGGCTTGCTGTAGCCGTGGCTGCGCAGCCAGCGGGCGATCGAGCGGGCCCGGCGGCGGGACAGGTCGCGGTTGCTGGCCTTGTCCCCCTGGGTGTCGGTGCAGCCGGCGATGTAGAGCTTGACCGGCACCACGTTGCCGTACTTGTCGAGCACGTCCTGCAGCTGCTTCAGGGTGGACTGCAGCTTGGGCTCCTCCGACGCGCGGATGACGTCGCTGTTGGTCTCGAAGAGCACGTCGTCGTGGGGGATGTCGAGGAACCAGGGCGAGTAGGTGAAGCCGGCCCAGGCGGACTCGCCGTTGAGCTTGATGTCCAGGAGCACGACGTCGCCGGGATCGCCCACCCAGGGCACCTCGATGGTCCCGGGGCCCGCGCCGATGGGCACGCGCCGCTCGTCCAGCTTGGCCTTGTGGGCGCCGTAGGCGATGATCTCGGCGTCGTTGACGTGGGCGGTGACCTCGACGGTCAGCGTGCGGGCCTTCACGTCGGCGCTGGCGTGGGAGAGGTCGACCTTGAGCGGGGCGCCGAAGCTCCAGCTGAACGGGACCTTCACCTCTTCGGTGGTCGAGTCGGTGAACTCGGCCTGGACCCAGGCGGTGGCGTCGGTGACGGAGTTGTCGCGGCGCCACTCGAAGCGGGCTGCCTGGCCGGCGCCGACGCCGGACTTGTTGAACTCGTACGTCTGCCCGCCGGCCTCGATGACGACCCGCAGCGAGCGCACCGCACGGCTGGGAGTGACGATGAACGCCGGGTTTTCGCCAGGACCGGGCGCTGGGGAGTAGCCGAAGCCCAGGTCGCCCGCCCAGGCGGAGACGGTGGCGAGCAGGGCGGCAGCAGCGAGAGCCAGGCGGCGCAGCATGGGTCCTCCACGGTCGGGGAGGCTAACCCACGACCGTCCCCAGACCGTCCTCGTCGGGGCGGGTTCGGCATGGTCCTGACAGTTGACGGGCCCCCCCCTGCGTCGTACTTGGGGGGAGCGTCGCGCGGCAGGCCTGCCGTGCGCGCAGCCGGTGTGAGGGCCTGGGACGTCGCCACTGCGCCACGTCCCGACGCGGATCGAGCCGATCTGCGGGTTCCGCCGGCGCGCGGTCCACGGATCGTGCTCCATCGCTGCACCGCGGTCGTCGTGTTCGTCCACACGATCCACGTCGTGCGCGCAACCCCATGGAGGTCGTCATTCCCGCCACAGCCGCCGCTCCCGTCAAGAGGCTCTTCCAGCTCACCACCGGCCGCGAGACCGTGACCGTGCACGGTCGCGCCAGCGCCGTCGAACAGGCGAAGGAGCTCTCCCAGCGCTCCCGCCGCCCGGTCTCGGTCGAGAGCACCGATGGTGCCGTGAAGATGCAGTTCTCGAACGGAGGCCTGCAGACCTACCGGATGGAGACCTCGCGACACTGATCGCGAGCGACCGTCCGTGCTGGAAGCCCCGGTGGTCCGTCCGCCGGGGCTTCTTCGCTCAGAGCAGTGCGTCGAGCTCGGGAATGGCGCGATTGGCCGGGGCGATGACGGTGAAGCCGAAGGTGACCGCGGCGCGCTGGCCCGCCGGGACCTCCAGCGTCCAGCACAACTCGCCCTGCTCGACGGTGTGGGGCGTGGTGCCCTCGAGCATGCGCACGTCGATGTCGGCGTCCTCGCTGATCGGGGCCAGGTCGCGCAGATCGACGGTGCGAGCCTTGTCGGTCGGATTGGCGACCTCCAGCTCGAAGCGGAAGGTGTAGCGGTGCTTTCGGCCGGAGAGGTCGCGGCGGCGCTCGACGATGCGGCGGGAGACCCGGACCCGGTCGTCGGTTCCCAGGGAGAGCTGCAGGGTCTCCCCGGGCAGGGCGCGCTTCATGGGGCCGGTCGCGACCAGCTGACCGCCCACGTAGGTGTTGGCGGTGCCGGCGAGCAGGGGCACCGAGCCGCCGAGACGCACGGTGCCCTCGCGGAACACCCGGTCGACCGCGCGGGGGGCGGCGGTGAGGGCGGTGCTGACGCTGTAGCGCTGCACGCCCAGGGGGAGGCGCTGGGCGCTGCCGTCGCCGACCACGGTCCGCTCGCCGGGGAGGCGGAAGACGACGGTGCCCGAGCCCGCGACCTCCGCGTCGAGGTCCTCGCTGATGAGGTCGCTCTTCTGGGTGGGCACTCCGGTGCTCGTGCCCTGGGCGCCGACGCCTGCGGTGAGCCCGCCGCCGACCCAGCCATCGCCGAGCCGCCACGGGGAGAGCTCGGGGAGCGCGCCGCCGACGTCGGGGGCGGCGGTCGACAAGGAGATGGGCGCGTCCTTCCAGACCTCGCCGGTGCCCTGGGCGACCACGCCGATGTAGCCGATGGTGAGCTGGTCGGTGTCGGGGTCGTAGCGGAGGTCGTACGACGGGGTCCAGCCGGCCCCGATGACGGCGTAGCGCAGATCCAGGCTCACTTCGCCGGCTTTGGCGACCTTGACCGAGACCTGGACCGACTTGCCGGTGGCGATGGGGTTGTCGAGCTTGACCAGCAGGGGGCGGATCACCTCGTCGAGCTCCTTGGCCTTGTCCTCCTGCTCGCGGAGCTGGCGGGAGAGCCGCTGCTCGGACTGGTCGACGAAGGTGAGCATGGCCTCGATCTCGCGGACCGGGGGCGGGCCTTCCTGGCCCTGGGCGAGCACCGCGCGGCGCAGGGCGGTCCGCTGGGCGAGCAGGGCCTCGATGCGATCGCGCACCTCGCCGAGCGCGTCGAGGTGGGTGCGGAGCTCCTTCTCGATCTCGTCCTGGCGGGCCTGATCGACCTCACCCTGGCCCGAGGTGACCTCCACGCCCAGGAGCGTGGCGCCGCTGGCGCCGGCGACCAGGGTGGTGTCGAGCATCGCGGGCGGCAGGCCCTCGAAGGTGATGGTGTGCACGCCAGGTTGGAGCTTCTCCGCCCGGGTTCGCGTGACGAGCGCCCGGTCGCGGAACACGGTGACTGCGGCCACCTCGCTGTTGGGCTCGAGCGGCAGGGGCGCCTTGGGGGCCACGACCAGCTGGTTCGCGGGGGCGGGGCGGCGGGCGGCCCGCTTGTCCAGCTCGCCCTCGACCTCGTCCATGTCGAAGGAGAGCTTCATGCGCTCCTCCGCCATCGCCTCATAGTCCTGGGCGTGGGCGGGCAGTGCGTGCAGGGAGAGCAGGGTGGCGAGAGCGAGCATGCGCGACATGGGACCTCCGTGGCCTTCGTGGACCGCGGAGGGACTGTCGGGTTCCCGTCAACACCTGTCAGGCCGCCATGGAGCGCTCGACCGAGTGCAGATCGGCCTTGCGCCACGCGAGCATGCCGCCGGCCATGTTGTAGACCTCGCGGAAGCCCTGCTCGATGGCGATCCGGGCGCCGCGCTTGGAGCGGCCGCCGCTGCGGCAGATGAACAGGGTCGGCTTGGACTTGTCGAAGCGTGCCAGGCGCGCCTCGAAGTCGGGCTCGGCGATGGGCACGTGGTGGGCACCGTCGATGTGGCCCAGCTCGTCGGTCCACTCGCGGCGGGTGCGCACGTCGATGAGCACGACCTGCTCCCGGCGGCGCCAGGCCTCGTGCACGTCGACGTCCTGCACGCTGACGCCGGTGATGACGCCGATGAGCGTGGCGGTCTCGCCGCTGTGCCGCTCCATGGCCTGCTGGATCTCGGCGCGGGCGCGCTCGGTGTCCTGCACCTGGGTCGCGGCGGACCGCACGAGCTCCTGGGAGGTCTCGCGGACCTCGGAGACGCGGTCGGTGACACGGCCGAAGCGCTGCTGCACCCGGCCGACCTGGGCGGTGCGGTCCTCGATGCGCTCGCGGGTCTCGGACGTGAGCGTGGTGAGCTCGACCAGGCCGCTCTTGACGAGGGTGTCGATGTCGCCGGCGACCCGGGCGCCCGAGCGGGCGAGCTCGCGCATGCTGGTCGCGACCACTTGGAAGCCCTGGCCCTTCTCACCGGCGCGGGCCGCCTCGATCGCGGCGTTCAAGCCGAGCATCCGGATGTCGGTGATGATCTCGGAGATCGCCTCGATGCGCTCGTGGATCTGCTCGAGGGAACCCAGGCTCTCGTTGAGGCGGGAGTTGACGGCGAGCAGGCCGCGGAGCTCGGTGGCGAGGCCGTCCAGCTCGCTGCGGCCGGCGTCGGCCTCGGTGTCGAGGAGGTCGAGCATGCCGCGGACGTGGACGAAGCGCTCGGACTGCTCGTGGGACTGCTCGCTGACGCGGGTGAGGAGGGCGGTGGCGTGCTCCAGTGTCTGCGCCTGCTTGTTGGCGTGCGCCACGACGAGGCGGCGGACCTCGTCACTCTGGCCAGCTTCCTTCAGGGTCATCGATGAGCCTCCCGGTGCCCTGTCGGACCGCGGCCGGGGGAGTTGAGGCTGGCGGGGTGGCGGGTCGAGGTCGGTGGCGGTGGCGGTGGCGGGTCGGTGGCGGTGGCGGTGGCGGGTCGAGGTCGGTGGCGGGTCGAGGCGGCACTCGGCACAGAGGCACAGAGGCACCGAGGGGTTCGCAGAGAGGGAAGTGGTGCTTTGATCGGCTGTTTTCACCGCGGAGAAGCGGAGGGCCGGAGATCTGACGGAGGCGGGCGTGGCGGGTCGTGGGTCTGGGGGAAGCCGGCCGAGAGGGCCTGTGGAGTCTCTTCCGTTCGGAGGCTCGTCGTCTTCTTGATCGCCAGAGACGACATCGTCGCTGCCCGCCCGTCCGCACGAGTCCCTGGAATCCAACCGCCAGCACACCCTCCTGCGCACCCACGCCTCCTTCCTCCGTCAGATCTCCGGTCCTCAGCTCCTCCGTGTTGAAAGCCGGCCTTCGACCCTCCACAACCCCCGTCGGGTAGACCGGGGGATTGCTCCCCCGGCCCCCCTGCAGATCCGGACGTGCGGAACTCCCGCATCC
>CALATR010000476.1 GCA_937891875.1 uncultured Pseudomonadota bacterium
CGACGGGGTGCAGCACGGCCCCGAGGACGCGATCCTGGAGATCGCCGGCCAGGGCCCGCTCCGGGAGGCGCTGGAGGCGCGGGTCGGCGAGCTGGGGCTCGACCGCCGGGTCCGGTTCCTGGGCTGGGTCGACGGGCAGGCCAAGGACGCCGCCTTTCGCCGGGCCGACGTGTTTGTCCTGCCGACCCGCAACGACAGCTTCGGCATGGGCTTCATCGAGGCCGCCTGCTACGGCCTGCCCGGGGTCGCCCTGCGCTACAAGGCCGTGCCCGAGGTCGTCCTGCACGACCGCACGGGCCGCATCGTCGACGAGGCGAGCCCCCAGGCGCTGGGCGTCGAGCTGCGCCGCCTCTCGGACCCGGCCGAGCGCACCCGACTCGGCGAGGCCGCGCGCCGGCACGCCCTCGATCACCACGGCCAGGACGCCATCGTCCGCCGCATCCGCGCGATCCTGGACCACGCGCCATGATGCTCTGGTGGCTCGCCTGGCTGGCGGCGGCGGAGCCGCTGGTGACCGTCGAGGGTGCGGCGCTGACGATCGCGCCGTGCACGGAGGATCCGGCCGCGGACTGCTGGGAGCGCACGGCCCGCGCGAGGCGTTTCACCACCGATCCGCGGCTCGGCCACGAGGTCGTCGAGGTCGACGTGCGCCTGGGGTGGCAGGACGGCGCGCTGCTGGTCCGCGCCGCCGAGGTTCCCCCTGGCACCCGGGTCGAGGTGGGCGTGCACCCGGCCGGCCAGGACGGGATCACCCGCATGTCCGGCATGATGCTGTCGGAGGGCGTGGGGCGCCTGGATCTCCTCCCCGCCCTGCAGCCCGGCGAGCTGCGCTCCGTTCGCGTCGGGCTCATCCGCGAGGACGGCCAGCGCTTCACCTGGGCGCCCGCCGGGGAGGGCACCACCGAGGATCGCGCCCTGGCCGTCATCGCGGCCCATCCCCCCCGCGCGCGGCCCGCCCCGGTCCTCGCCCGCGATCGGGGCGTGCTCGAGATCACCGCCGCTGGAGCGAGCCAGGTCCGCCTGCGCGAGCTGGACCCGTCGGTGATCCACCCGCGAGAAGCGCTGCTCGATCCGCCACTCTCCATGATCGGCTCGCCTCCGCTGCGGGGGCCCGAGCCTCTCGATCGCGGCCAGTACGCGGTCGAGGCGATCTGGACCGCCGACGGCAAGCCGAGCCAGGTGCGACAAGAGCGGGTCGTGCTGCCGGGCACGGTGCCCGCGGGTCTGGAGCACCTGGGCCTGCTGCCCGCCCCGCGCGACGTGCGCCTGACCGGAGATCGCCTGGCGGGAGAGGAGCTGCGCCGGATCTGCGTGCAGGACGACGCGCTGCGACCCGCTGCCGACCTGCTCGCCGAGGAGCTCATCCGCCTCGGCGGTCCGGCGCTTCCGGTCGACCGCTGCCGCGCGGGTCGCCACCGGATCGCACTCGACTCCGGCGGGGCGGACGGCTCCTTCGAGCTGCTCGTCCGGGCCGACCGGGTCGAGGTCACCGCCAGCTCCCGCGCCGCCGCCACCTGGGCCGCCCTCGCCGTGGTCGATCTGCTCGTCGTGCACGACCTTGAACCTCCGACCGCGGTCATCCACGACCAGCCCGACCTGCCCGAGCGCACGCTGGTCCACCGGATCGACGGCGTGCACCGCGCCCCCCGCGACCTCGACGAGCACATCGCCTTCCTGCGTCGGGTCGTCGCCCGCGGTCGCTACACCGCCGTCGTGCTCGTGCTTCGCGGGGGCTACCAGTACACCTCGCACCCCGAGCTCGCCCAGACCGGCGCCCTGTCCGAGGACGAGCTGCGGCGCCTGCTCGACACCCTCGACGGGCTCGGCGTGGAGGCCATTCCCGGCCTGAACAGCCCCGGACACGCCGACTGGCTGCTCCGCGCGCACCCCGAGCTGCGCGAGGACCAGAACGGTCGCCTGATCTGCACCCGCCACCCGGACACCTGGCCGCTCCTGCGCGACGTCATCGACGAGCTCATCGAGGTGTTCGACGCCCGGCGGGTCCACCTGGGCGGCGACGAGACCTGGTGGGGCAGCGAGCGCCACGGCCCCCACGAGCGCTGCCCTCGCTGCGCCAGCACCCCACGCCCGATCCTCTTCGCCGAGCACGTGCAGCGCGAGCTTGCCTACCTCCGAGAGCGCGAGGTCGGCGCCATGCTGTGGTCCGACATGCTGACCGAGCGCTGGAACGGCGCCACCGAGGACGTCTTCGAGGCGCGGGCTCGCC
>CALATR010000477.1 GCA_937891875.1 uncultured Pseudomonadota bacterium
ATCGCCGTCGCGTATCTTGCGGCCTACCAGCAACTCGCTGCGGGCTGGTCGCCTGCCCGGGTGCAGCGGGATCTGCAGGTCCCTTGGTCGTCGCTGAACCTGTCGTTGGGCCGCTTGTCCGATGCGGGGGTCGTTCGAGGCGGCAGACCCAGTCGACAGGCCCTGGCGACGCTCCTTCCCGCGCTGCAGTACCTCCTGCCGATCGGGCCATCCGACGGTGTCGCCACGATGGGAGTACCTACCGGCGCGTCGAGTCCTGGACTGGGCGAGCAGCTCGTGGTTGCCGTCCCACAGGTCTGGGCGCACTCCGACGGTCGAGTCCGCGGGGTCGCCGTGCAGCCGCTGTTTCGCACCATCCCGGACATCGCGCTGCACGATGAAGGACTGCATCGCTTGTTTGGAGCGCTTGATGCGGCCAGGTCCGGGCGCGCTCGAGAGTACCGGTTGGCGCGCGAGGTCCTGGCGGAGCTCACCGGGTTGCCAGAGCCGATGGCCGCGTGATGTCGCTCCTCGACGAACGCTTGGAGCAGGTGGCGGCCGAGCTCGAGCCGGTGGGTGGCGATCCCAGGCTTCGCCAGCACGGTTGGTCGCCCGACCTCCGGCCTCACAGGAGGAACATCCACGCCTACACCTCACCCGGGGGCGTCGCGGTCGACATCGTCATGGACGTTCGATATCCGCGGACCGACTGGCCGTTGATTGCCCGAGAGTCTGCGGAAGTCCAGACCTTCGACGAAGGTCGACCGTTCCGGGTGCCGACGCCCGCACTGTTCATGGTGTGCAAGCTCGCAGCTTCGAGGAGCCCTCGGAGGTGGGCTGGTCCGTACTACAGCCACGATCTGGAGGACGTGGCCCAGCTGATGGCCGGCAGCACCCGCCTCGTCGACTCGGTGGAACGCGCCGATGCCAAACCGCGCCAGTGGCTGCACGAGTGGGCGATCGAGCTGCTCGAGGGCACCACCTTCGGGGCCCAGAGCCGAGCCTGCCTCGAGGGAAACTGGCCCAGGCAGGTTCCATTGGAACGACTCGACGGTCTTCTTCGTTTCCTCGCGCGTCCCACCGCCGACTGACCACCCCCCACGCGCTACCCTCCCTCCACCCTGGGAGGTCCGATGCTCCGCGCTCCGCTCACCACCGTCCTCGCCCTCGCTGCCGCGCTGCTCGCCGCAGGTCCCGCCCTCGCCGGCAAGAGCGCAGGGGTCGCGCTCGACAGTGGCGGGGTGCAGGTTCCGCGGGTCTCGGGTGCGCACCGCGCGGAGCTGCGCGACTTCCTGGTGCCGGCCAGCGGGGTCGCCCATAACGACCGGCTCTCCGACGTCGTCGCGCAGTGCGCGGCCGACGGCGGTACCTCCGCGCTCCTGCCGGTCCGGGTCGCAAGCATCACGGCCAGCCCGGGCGGCGCGATCCTGGTGGCGGGGGAGCCCGCGGGCTCGGTGGCGGCGGACGGCACACTGCCCGAGGAGGACCTCCGCGGACAGCTGATCACGCCGCTCTACGACGTGCTGCTCATGGTGTCCGAGGACTCACGCCTGCTGTCGGCGCGCGGCTGCGAGCTCGGTGGCGGCCAGACCCGCGGCAACATCGTCCTGGTCCTCGACGAGCGCCTGCCCTTCGAGACCGTGCGCGCCATCCTGTACACCGCCGGCCAGGCGCAGTTCGGCGAGTTCCACCTGGTCGTGGACGACCCCGGCGCCGACCCCGCGCCCCATGCGACCACCCGCCCCGAGCCCGGCCCGGTCGACGTCGTGATCCAGGGCCCGTGGGGCTACGACGTGCGGCCTGCAGACGGCGAGGTCTCCGCGGAGCCGGTGCGCCTCGAGTGTGCGGTGCAGCCCTGTGTCGCCGACGGCTGGCCCCTCGGTGAACTCCAGGCCGCGCTGGCGGATCTGCACGCTGCAACGCCGGAAGTGGAGGAGCTGGTCCTCGTCCCGGACGCCTCGGTGCCCTACGCGGCGCTCACCGCGACCCTCGCCGCGGTCGACCAGGGCGCGTCGCGCGGGGCCTACTCCCACGTCGTCATCGCCGGGGGCACCCGTGGCGACCCCGACCTGCCGACGCTGTCGCCCGCTCCTCCGCCCGGCAAGCGCAAGGTGCCCCGCCAGACCTGGACCGACTCGGTACCGACCCTCCGCTTCGCGCTGCCGATGATCGGACGCAGGCATGCCGACACCGAGCGGCAGATCCAGGAGAACGGCGGCGTCCTGGGCGTGTTCCGGGACGGGGACACCACGGACTTGATCGGCGGGCTCATCGGCGCCAAGGGCGTGCAGGTCGGCTCCGGCGGGCTCGGCAGTCGGGGTACCGGCCTGGGAGGGGGAGGCGATGCCGAAGGGCTGGGCGGCCTCGGCACCCGCGACGTCATGGTGAGGGAGTCCAGCGGCGGGATCGGGGCGGCGGGTGGAGACCCCATCATCCTCGGCGCCCTCGATCGCTCGCTCATCGACGCGGTGGTCAAGCGCCACATGAACCAGATCCGCTACTGCTACCACCGGGAGCTCACGAACAACCCGCAGATCGCCGGAAAGCTGGTGATCAAGTTCGTGATCGCCAAGGACGGCTCCGTGAGCAACTCGAACGTGAAGACGACCACGCTCGACTCGCCGGCGGTGGAGACCTGCGTGGCAGCGCGCTTCATGCGCATGCAGTTCCCCGAGCCCAAGGGCGGCGGCATCGTCATCGTGAGCTACCCGTTCGTGTTCAGCTCGACCGAGGAGGAGGGCGGCTGACCGGGCGGCCCCGCGACGCCGAAGCCGGGGTGTTACCTCGCCCCCTCCTCTCACCGACGGGTCCGCCTTGTCCTCCACCGCTTCCGTCACCCTGCGCACGCCGGACGGCGTCGAGCACGAGCTGGTCCACGGCGAGATCATCGGCCGCGTCTGGTCCGCCGCCCTGCAGATCGACGACGGGCGGGTCTCCGAGGCCCACGCGCTGGTCAGCCTGCGCGGCAGCGCCCTCAAGCTGCTCGCCCTGCGCGGGCTCTTCGCGCTCGACGGCAAGCCGCTGAAGGAGCTGGACCTGTGCGCCGGCCAGACCATCGAGCTGGCTCGCGGGCTCGCGCTCGATGTCGTGGATGTGCGCCTTCCTGGGGAGATCTGGGAGATCAGCAGCGAGGAGATCGGCCGGGTGCCCCTGGTCGGCGTCTGCTCGGTCTCCCGCACGCCCCAGCTGCGGATCCGGCCGGGCGCCCGTCAGAACGCCGACGCCGTCTTCTACCTGGGCGCCGACGGCTGGCGGGTGCGGATCGGCGAGGAGGCCCTGCCGCTGCACGATGGCATGACCCTCGACCTCACCGCCTACACGATCACCGTGCACCGCCGGGTCCTGGGCGGGGAGGGGACCCAGACCCGGGTCGCGGGGAGCGTCGACGCGCCGATCCGCCTCACCACCCGCTACGACTCCATCACCCTCGAGCGCGACGGCTACCCGGCGCTGCGACTGACCGGCGTCTCGGCGCGGATGATCAGCGAGCTGGCTGCGGTGGGCACGGCGCTGCACTGGGAGTCCCTCTCCCGCGAGCTGTGGCCCGGCAACATCGACGTCCTTCCCCTGCGCAAGCGCTTCGACGCCGCCCTGTCCCGCCTGCGCCGCAAGCTCACCGACGCCGGCGTGCGCGCGGATCTGGTGCGCAGCGACCACAGCGGCCTCTTCGAGCTGGTCCTGCACGATCACGACGTGCTGGTCGACGAGAGCTGATCTCGCTGTAGGATGACCCATGTCCGGCGAGGAGACGGAGAGCTGGCCTCTGCGCAGCGGTGCGTTCGCCCTGGGGCTCGAAGACTGGCCCACCGAGGGCGACGCCGCGCGCTACCGCAAGGAGCGCCTGCTCGGCCGTGGGGGCATGGGGCTGGTCTGGCAGGCGTGGGACCTGCGCCTGCGCCGGCACGTCGCGCTGAAAGAGGTCGTTCGACCGGATGATCCGGCCATGTCGGCAAGGCTGGTGCGGGAGGCTCGGATCACCGCCGCCCTCGACCACCCCGGGATCGTCGCGGTGCACGACGCCGGCACCGACGCGGACGGCCGGCCCTGGTACGCCATGCGCATCGTCGGCGGGCGCACCCTCGCCGACGCCCTCGCCGAGGCGGACGGACTCGACGCGCGCCTGGATCTGCTCCGGCCGCTCCTCGTCGCCTGCGAGGCCCTCGCCTTCGCCCACCACGCGGGGGTCGTGCACCGCGATGTGAAGCCTTCGAACGTGCAGATCGGCGCGTACGGCGAGACCCAGGTCATGGACTGGGGCCTCGCCCGACCGCTGGACCGGGATCAGGGCTGGGACGAGGTCCTCTCCGACATCGGCACCATGACCCAGGCCGGCATGGTGCTGGGCACGCCTGCCTACATGAGCCCCCAGCAGGCGGCGGGCGAGGTGGCGGGACCGCAGAGCGACGTCTGGAGCCTCGGCGTCGTGCTCTACGAGGTCGTCACCGGCGAGCGGGCCTACGCCGGACCGTCGAGCCAGGAGGCGCTGCGCCAGGTGCTCGCCGGACCGCCCCCCCCGGCCGAGCAGGCCTGCCCCGAGGCCCCGCCCGAGCTGTGCGCCATCGTGCGCCGCGCCACTGCCCCCGCCGAGGCCGATCGCTACGCCCACGCCGGCGAGCTCGCCGACGACCTCCGCGCCTTCCTCGACGGCCGCCGGGTCAGCGCCCACCGCTACTCCCCGCGGGATGAGGCCTTGCGCCTGCTCCGGCGCTGGCGCCTGCCCCTGCTCGCCGGCGCGGCCGCCCTGGTCGGCATCGCGCTCGCCGGTGGGTTCGGCTTGTGGCGGGTGCTGGAGGAGCAGGGGCGCCTGACCGAGGTCGAGGGGGAGCTGACCGAGGCGCTCGCGGTCGCCGATGCGCGCCTGTCCGAGGCGCTGACCCAGCGGGCCCTGCTCGCCTTCGAGAGCGGCGACATGGGTCAGGCCCAGCACCTCGCCGCCCAGGCGCTGCTCCTGGGTGAAGATCCAGATGCGAGGGGGATCCTGGCCGATCCATCCGGTCACCCCCGGCGGGCCTCCCGCCTCGATGCGCGGGACTGCCCCCGGGGCGTGCTGCTGGGTGCCGAGCTGGCCTGTCCCAGCGACAACGGCGTCGAGCTGTGGACCCGGGACGGGGAGCGCCGCTGGCTGACCCGCAAGCCGTCGATCGGCATCTTCGGCCAGACCTGGCGTACCCAGGGCCTGAGCGAGTCCACCGATGGGCTGTACTACCGGATCGACGCCCGTGGCGGCCCGGCGATCCGCTACCCCTCGCAGGGCCTGCTCGACGCCGGTGGGCGCTCGTTGGTGGACGGGCAGTGGGTGACGGCATCCGCCTTCAAGGCCGTGGTGCGCGTGGTCGGCGTCACGCCCGGTGCGGACGGAAGACCCTACCGGGACGTGACGGTCTGCCCGGACGGCGAGCCCATCCTGGCGTTCGCCCTGCTGGCGGAGGACGATCTGCTGGCCTGGTGCGGACGCATCCGCCTGGTGCGCACCCGCGGCGGCGAGCACCGGGTCGTCTACTCCACCGGCGACGAGGAGCCGGACAACAGCCCGGACAGCTGGGCCCTCACCCAAGACGGTCGCCGCATGGTGTTCGGCGAGCTGACCGGGCGGGTCTGGGTCGTCGACACCGACAACGGCGAGATCCTCTACGACCAGCGCATCGCATCGTCCCGGGTCAGCGCGATCGCCATCTCCGCGTCAGGGGACTGGGTCGCGGCGGGGGTCCCGGGGCGCGGCGTGGAGCTCATCCACCTGGGGTCTGGCCGGCGCTACCGCTGGGCGAGCGCCTTCCGTGAGCTGGCGTTCGACCGTGAGGATCAGCTGGTGGTGTGGACGGGCGAGGCGCTCGAGTCGTGGGCCATGCCCGACCCGTCGGCCTACGATGCCGTGCGCTTCGGCACCGCCGGCGTGGTCAACGTCACCTGGCAGCCAGAGGTGCTCTCCGTGGCGAGCGGCGCCCACGTCAGCTTCGTGCACCCCGGCGACGAGCCCGAGCGGGTGTACTCCCTCGACGGGCCCGGCGTACACCCGACCAAGACGGCAGCCACGACGTCGGACGGACGGCGCTGGGTCGGCACCCTGTCCGGTCTGTACGCGATCCGCGACGGCGAGCCCGTCAAGCTCGACGGCGATCCGGTGCGCCGGCTGCTGCCGTTTGGCCCCGATCATCTCCTCATCGCCGGCGAGACCCGCATCCTGCGCCTGTCCGACGATGCCCTCGCGTTGCACGAGCCGTTCGCCACGTCCGTCGACGCCGCTGTGTCCGCGGACGGACGCCACGCCGCGCTCCTCGGCCTCGATGGCGGACTCGTGCGGATCACCCTCGACGATCCGGTGGGCTGGGAGCCGCTCGGCACTCCGATGAGCACCGCGGTCGCCCTGGGGGAGCACGGCTGGCCGATCTGGCTCGGCACCCTCGACGGCATCGATCGCCGCGACAGGGACGGCACCATCACCCGCATCGCCGACACCGGCGCCCGGGTCACCGACCTGCAGGTCTCCCCGGACGGGCGCTGGCTGGCCGCCGCGGACGAGGACCAGCGGATCTGGCTCTTCGATCGCGACGAGACGCTGGTCGCACGGATGCGCGGCCACAGCCGGCGGGTGTCCACCCTGGCCTTCGATCCGACCAGCCGCTGGCTCGCCTCGGGCAGCTGGGACGACACCGTCCGCTACTGGGATCTGTCCGTGCTGGACCGCCCCGCGGACGCGCTCGCCGCGGACGTGGTCACCGCGTGGGGCTTCGACGCGCCGACCGGCGAGGTCTCCGAGTGAGGGCGCGCCTGCTCCTGCCGGTGGTCCTGCTGGGCAGTGCCGCTCCCAGCGTGGGCTGGCGCGATCCGGTCGTGGGCGACGTCGTGCGCCTGTCCCACGACACCGTCCTCGACCTGCCCCTGGTCGCGACCCTGCCTGGCGGACGGACCCGCGAGGCCGGGCTGCGCCGCCGCCACCGCCAGGACGTGCGCTACGAGGTGCTCGCCGTGGGCAAGACCGGCCCGGAGCGTCTGGCGCTCACCTGGGGGGAGGACCTGGTCGAGACCTCCGGACCCGATGGGGCGCGGATCGATCGCCTGCCGGTGGCCGGGCGCACCTACCGGGTGGATCTGCCGACCGCGCAGGTGCCGGGGGTCGAAGGCCCCGAGGCGGACATCGCGGTGAGCGCATCCGATCTCTTCGCCTTGCTCCGTGCCTTTCGGGACATGGTCGGGCCCGATCCGCGGGAGGGTCAGGTGTTGCCGGCGCCGCAGATCCTCGCCGGGCTGATCCGCGAGGCGCCCGGTGATCCCGTGGTCACGGGCACACTCACCGTCGGGCCGGAGGACGTGCTGGGCGGGGTGCCCTGCCGGACGGTGGACCTCGAGGTGGGCCTGACCTCCACCGGCGCCCTCGAAGATGGGGTTGTGGTCGAGGCAAAGGCGAGCTTGAGCGGTCGCTTCTGGCTCGACGCGCGGACGGGCTGGACCCGCCGGCTCGAGGTGTGGGGTCCCATCACCCTCGAGGGATCGGGGATGCGGGGGGGCACGGCCTTCACCCTGCGCGGAGAGGGCGGCTACCGAGCGGTCACGACCGTGGATCCTGGCTGACGCAGCAGCGGTCGAGCACGAGGTCGTCGAGGTCGGTGCCGGCGAAGCAGCGCCAGGCGTCCGCCGCGGTGCACACGATGGGCTCCCCGGCGACGTTGAAGCTGGTGTTGATCAGCACGGGCACGCCGGTGCGCTCGCCACACGCGTGGAGCAGGGCGTGCAGCCGGGGGTGCTGGTCGCGGCTCACGGTCTGCACCCGGGCGGTGCCGTCGACGTGGACTGCGGCCGGGATCCGGTCTGGGCGGCGGGCACGCACGACCAGACCCATGGTCGGGCTGGGCTGGTCGAGCTCGAACCAGTCCGCGGCCAGCTCCTCGGGCACGACCGGGGCGAAGGGGCGGAAGGACTCCCGGTGCTTGACCTGGGCGTTGAGGCGATCGCGGACGGCCGGATCGCGAGGATCAGCCAGGATGCTCCGGTTTCCGAGGGCGCGTGGCCCGAACTCCATCCGCCCCTGGCACCAGCCCAGGGTGCGCCCGCTGGCCAGGCGATCGGCGGCCCAGGCGACCAGGTCGGGTTCCTCACAGACGGTGTAGGACACGCCGTGCGCGTCGAGCACCGCGGTCGCGTCGGCGGTGGTGAGGTCCGGGCCGAGCCGGGCGGTCTCCATGGCGTCGGGCTCGCAGACCGTTCGTGGATCTCCCAGGTGGTACGCCCCGATCAGCGCCGCGCCGAGCGCTCCGCCGGCGTCTCCTGCAGCGGGCTGGATCCACAGCCGCTGAAAGGGTCCCTCGCGCAGCACCCGGCCGTTGGCGACCCCGTTCAGCGCGACCCCGCCGGCCAGGCACAGGTGCGACGAGCCGGTGAGCCGGTGGGCCTCGCGGGCCATGCGCAGGACGATCTCCTCGGTGACGAGCTGGATGCTGGCGGCGAGATCCCGATGGTGGTCGCGCAGGGGCTCCCCGGGGGCGCGGGCGGGGCCGACCCGACGGCTGAAGCGGTCGGTGGTCATCCGGTGGGCGGAGCGGCACCAGTCGAACCAGGAGAGATCGAGCTGGAAGCTGCCATCTTCGCGGAGATCCATCATCTCGTGGAGGATGAGATCGGCAAACCGCGGGGTGCCGTAGGGCGCGAGCCCCATGAGCTTGTACTCGCCGCCGTTGACGCGGAAGCCGCAGTGGGCGGTGAAGGCGGCGTAGAGCAGGCCGAGGGAGTGGGGGAAGCGCAGCTCGCGCAGGGGGATCAGCGCGTCGCCGCGGCCGTGCTGGATGCTGGCGGTCGCCCACTCGCCGACCCCATCGAGGGTGAGCACCGCGGCGTCGGCGAAGGGGGAGGGGAAGTACGCGCTGGCGGCGTGGCTGCGGTGGTGGTCGGAGAACAGCAGCGGTGCGGTCAGGGCGGGGTCGACGGCGCGGAGGGCGCGGCGGATCCGGGGCTTGTGCAGGAGCTTTCCGCCGAGCCACTCGGGGGCGGAGGCGGCGAAGAACCCAAACCCCTGGGGGGCGTGGTCGAGCCAGGTGTCGAGCACGCGCTCGAAGGTGAGCAGGGGCTTGTCGTAGAAGACGACCGCGTCGACGTCGTCGCCGGACAGGCCGCAGTGGTGCAGTCCGGCCGCCAGGGCGCGCGCGGGGAAGTCCGGGTGGTGCTTCACCCGTGAGAAGCGTTCTTCAGAGGCGGCGAACCGCACGATCCCGCCACTCACGATCGCGACCGCGGCGTCGTGGTAGAAGGCGGAGATCCCGACGACCGTGGATCCGGAGCCGCGCGCCATCAGAACAGCGCGTACACAAAGGGCGCGACCACCGAGCCCTCGGCCAGGAGCAGCAGGCCGCCGACGCCGAGCAGCACGAGCACGAGCGGCAGCAGCCACAGCTTGCGGCGGGCGCGCATGAGGGTCCAGAGATCAGCGAGCAGCTCGAGCATCAGAACGGGCGGTCCAGGGGGGAGGGGGGCTCGGCGGGGACCCAGTAGGAGTCGCGGCGGGCGGTGTCCCGAGGGCGGCGCAGCCAGGTGAAGGGCGTGAGCACGACGAAGTAGAGCACGCCGAGCACGAGCGGGCGGGTGACTCGGGAGAGGGCCGCGCCCAGCGCAAGCCAGCCGCGGCGGAGGGGGCCGAGGGCGCGGGGCCAGACCAGGGCGAGGGCGGCGAGCACGCTGGCGGCGAAGAGCAGGGCGGGTCGCGGCGCGCCCCCGGTCAGCCAGGGCAGGGCGCCCAGCACGAGGAGTGCGGCGGAGAAGAGCAGTCCGAAGCTGCGGTTCTCGGTCATGACCGCCTCAGGTGCGCCGACAGGCGAGCGGCCCAGCGGGCGTGCAGGGCGGCGCTCGGGTGGCCGTCGACCGGCACCGCGGTGTCGCCGTCTGGGTAGCCGAGGTCGGTGAGATCGACGACGTCGACGCCCTCTTCGGCCAGGCGGGTCGTGTAGGCGCGGCGGCGGCTCGGGGCCCACAGCAGGGCGGTGACGAAGCGGGCGCCGTCGGCCTCGACCTCGTCGCGGAAGGCGCGGACCAACTGCACCGTGGTCTCGGTCTTGCGGTTGAGCGGGCGGTCCAGCAGGTCGATGGTGACGCGCTCGACGAGGTCGATGAGGGCGATGTGCTCGCTGACCGGCCAGTGGGAGCCCGTGCGCGGCGGGTGCTCGACCAGGGCGCCGTCCTCGACCATGGCCCAGGGGCAGCGCACGTG
The DNA here is from genome assembly GCA_937891875.1 of uncultured Pseudomonadota bacterium. Taxonomy (GTDB): domain Bacteria; phylum Myxococcota_A; class UBA796; order UBA796; genus REDI01. The sequence goes on from CALATR010000477.1 coordinate 10,169, forward strand.
GGGGTGGTGGCGCGGGGCGCGGTCCAGGGTGTGCAGCCAGGAGCGGGTGCAGGCGTTGCGGGCGTCGTGCAGGTCGACGAGGCCGTAGATGACGGTGTCGGGGGCTGCCGACGTGGACCGGAGCTGGCGGTAGCGGCGCCAGGACTGCAGGGTGCCGTAGCCGGGCACGCCGTGGCTGCGGGCGTCGGGCAGGCGCGCAGCGAGGTGGTCGGTGTCGTGCACCCCGAACCCGAGGGCGAAGGATCCTCCGAAGATCCAGGTGGAAGCTTCCGGATTCGGTCCTCGGCCCCCGTCGTCGCCGAGGGTGAGGGTGACGGGCGGGGCGTCTGGATCGGGCTGCCAGCGGTAGACGCCGGGGCGGGGACGCCAGCCGAGCTCCGGGTCGGGATCGGTCATCACCGGGACGTCGGCCAGCGCGGCGAAGGGGGTCCACGGACCGACGCCCGCGGCACGCAGCCCGACCTCGGCCAGGAGCAGGGCAGCGAGGATGGCGATGGCGACCAGCGCGAGGCTTGCGCGGGTCCGGCGGGCCGCACTCCAGCGGGCGGTGGGGTCGGTCGAGGTCACGGCCGAGCCTACCGCGCGATGAGGCTCAGCGGCGGGACCGGCCTGGAGGCACGCGCTCGCGGACCGGAGGCGGCGCGTCGGTGACGATCTCGACGGACTCGTTCTCGGTCACCAGACCCGCCCGGCGCAGGCGCAGGGCGATGGCGACCGGCACGTCGCTGGCGTCGTCTGCGGCGCGATCGGCGACGTGGGGCAGCGGGATGAGTCTGCCCGGCACCCAGGCCTCGGGCTCGAGCCGCTGCTGCGAGGGGAGCCGTGCGGTGGGGATCGGCGTCATCGGCGGGGGCTCGGGTGCATCGAGGGGATCGAGCTGGCTCGGCTCCTCCTCGAGGTCGAACGGGACGATGGTGTGTGCGCTGCCATGCGCCATGAGACCTCCGCGCCTTGCAGATCGGATGATGGGCCGAGGACCTGAGGTCAATCAGAATCGATGTCGACCTGGACCGGATCTCCGACGAGCTCCAGCACAAACGGGCTCTCCTCGAACCACAGCTCCACGTCCACGACCAGGCTCTGGGGGATGCCGTCGGGGGACTGGGCTGTGGGGGCCCAGTCGACGTAGCCCCGACCGCTGCCCGCCTCGGTGATCCGGTGCAGCTGGGGCCAGACGCCGTGGCACTCGGCGGCGCTCCGGGCCCGGTAGGCGAGCTCGAGGCCCCAGCCGGGCGGCAGCGCGAGGTCCTGTCCGGGGACGCCGTCTTCGAGGTCGCGCGCCAGGAGCACACCGACGCAGCTCGGCGGCTGGCTGGTGTCGGACGGCGTGGCCATGGTGACGAGGAGCCGGTTGAGCGCCTGCTCGTCGTAGGTGGCGGCCACGGTGGGCTCCAGCGGGACCAGGGGGTCGACGTCCAGCTCGGTGACGCAGCCGCTCGCGAGCAGGGCGCAGAGCAGGGCCGGCTTGTGCAGGGTTGTCGACATCGCTTCCCCCGGGGAGGAGCCAGAGTGTACGAAATCTCGGCGATCCGCCACCTCTCCCCGCGCGGGCGTCACCTCGGCTACGCTGATCGGCAGGAGGTCGACATGCGCGCTGCGCTCCTCGTGTCCCTGGCGCTCGCGGGCTGTGCCCCGGACCCCGACGACACCGACCCGGACGCCGCCTTCCCCGAGCTGGTGGTGGATCTGGAGGGCGAGTACGGGCCGGACGTGCCCGACGCCGCGTACGTGCGCACGGTCACCCTGATGCCCGAGGTCCAGGACGGGGCGGTGGCCTTCAACGACTCCGGCGTCCTGATCACGTCCGAGCTGCCTTTTCCGGCGATGCTCCCCTTCCTGCCCCGCACCCGGGACACCCTGTCCGCCCAGCTCTACGCGGCGGGCGAGAGCGGCTACACCGTCGCCGCCAGCTCCAGCGAGCACACCTTCCAGTCGCCCCTGTCCGAGATCGTGCTGTGGGGCACCGTGGCCGAGCCGCGGGCGCTGAACCTCGAGGTCGCGACCACGCCGACCGAGGGGGAGATCACCGCGCGGCTGGTGCACACCACCCCCGGCCTGCCCTATGCGGGCTTCGGCCCGGCCACCGGCGCGCCCGAGCTGTCGGCGGTCGAGGGCGGCGTGTCGGCGTGGACCACCCTGCCGGCGGGCTC